>NZ_SMLA01000035.1:0-60684 GCF_004349225.1 Saccharopolyspora karakumensis | reverse complement strand
CCCGAGGCCCCGCCCGCTACTTCGGCGGCGAGGAGGTCGCCGCGGAGAAGCTCGTCGACGAGATCGACGCGCAGACCGGTGTGGAGTGCCGGATCGGGGTCGCCGACGGGCTGTTCGCCGCGATCCTCGCCGCCCGCCACGCGCGGCACGTCGAACCCGGTGGCAGCCGGGAATTCCTCGCGCCGCTGCCGATCGAGGAGATCGAGCAGCTCGCCGACCGCCTCGGGCAGAAGCAGGCGGCGGCGCAGCCGGAGCTCGTGGACCTGTTGCGCAGACTGGGGGTCGGCACCCTGGGCGAGTTCGCGGCGCTCGGGTCCTCGGACGTGGCGACCCGGTTCGGCCCTGCCGCCGTGCTGGCCCACCGGGCGGCGGGCGGCCAGGAGGAGCGCCCGGTCAAGCGGCGGCGGCCGCCGCCCGAGCTGGTCGTCACCGAGGAGCTCGACCCACCGGTGGACCGGGTCGACCGAGCCGCGTTCGTGGCCAAGGTGCTCGCCGACGAACTGCACGCCAAGCTGGGCGATCTCGGCCTCGCCTGCACTCGGCTGGGCATCTCCGCGCGCACCGGAAACGGCGAGGAGCTGCACCGGGTCTGGCGCTGCGCGGAGCCGCTGACACCGGCGGCCACCGCCGACCGGGTCCGCTGGCAGCTCGACGGCTGGCTCAACGGCCGCAACCCCAAGGGCAAGCCCACCGCCGGGCTCGACGAGCTGAGCCTGCGCCCCGAAGAGGTGGTCGGCGCGGGAGGTCTGCAGCTGGACCTGCTCAGCGCGGCCACCGGCGAGGCCGCGGCCAGAGCGGGCCGGGCTTTCGCGCGGGTGCAGGGCATGCTCGGCCCGGAAGCCGTGCTGACCGGTGTTCTCGGCGGCGGCCGGGACCCGCGCGACCAGGTGCGATTCGTGCCGTGGGGCGATGAGCGGCGCGCGGCGCTGCCGGTCGAGCCGCCGTGGCCGGGCCGGATCCCGGCTCCGTCGCCAACGGTGGTGCCGGGCGATCCGTGGCCGGCCCGGGTGCTCGACGCCTCGGGCGAGCCGGTGTGGATCACCGGCCGCTTGGGGCTGTCCGCCGCGCCGCAGATGGTCGAGGTCGGCGGGGGCAGGTCTCGCGCGGTGGCGGGCTGGGCCGGGCCGTGGCCGGTGACCGAGCGGTGGTGGGTGGACCTGCTGGCCGGTGGTTCCGGCCAGACCGCGCCGGATTCGCAGGTCCCGCCCCGCGCGCTGGTCCGGCTCCAGGTCGTGCTGGTCCCGGAGTCCTCGGACGGGGAGTCCGACGAGGTGGCGCTGCTCCTGGTGCACGAGCGCGGGGACTGGTGGGTGCAGGGAGCCTACCGCTGAGTCGACGAACGCTCGTTCGAGTGGAAGCCCGGCAGTTCGGTAGCGCTGATCGTTCGAACAGGAGTTCACTGGGTTCATGAGCTGGTTCAACCCTCCCCAGAGCTGGTCGGAGCTGGAGAAGGCCCTCTCCGGCGAGGCTCTGCCGCCCCGCGACGACGCGTCGCCGTCGCGGCCGCGCGCCGAGCATCGCGCGGGCGGACGAGGCCCGGCGCCGTCCGGCGACCGGGTGCCCTACGCCGAGCTGCACGCGCACTCCAACTTCAGCTTCCTCGACGGTGCCGCCCACCCCGAGGAGCTGATCGAGGAGGCCGCGCGGCTCGGTCTGGAGGCGATCGCGCTCACCGACCACGACGGGCTCCACGGCGTGGTGCGGTTCGCCGAGGCGGCCAAGGAGCACGACGTGCGCACGGCGTTCGGCGCCGAGCTGAGCCTGGGGCTCACCCAGCCGCAGAACGGCATCCCCGACCCCGAGGGCGGGCACCTGCTGGTGCTGGCCCGCGACCTCACCGGGTACGCCTCGCTGTGCCGCGCGATCAGCACCGCTCAGCTGCGCGGCGAGGAGAAGGGGCGCCCGGAGTACCGGTTGGAGGAGCTGGCGGCCGAGGCGGCCGGGCACTGGCAGGTGCTCACCGGCTGCCGCAAGGGTGCGGTGCGGTCGGCGCTGGCGACCGGCGGGATGGACGCGGCGGCGGTCGAGCTCGACCGGCTGGTCGGGCTCTTCGGTCGCGAGCACGTCACCGTCGAGCTCACCGACCACGGGCTGCCCACCGACTCGGTGCGCAACGACGCGCTCGCGGAGCTCGCTGATCGCGCCGGACTGTCCACAGTGGCCTCCACCGGGGCGCACCTGGCGGCGCCCGACCGGGCGCGGCTGGCGAGCGTCGTCGCGGCCGTCCGCGCGCGGCGCAGCCTGGACGACGTGGACGGGTGGCTGCCGGCCTGGGCGGGCAACCACCTGCGCTCCGGTGCCGAGATGGCCGAGCGCTTCGCCCGCTACCCGGGCGCGGTGCAGCGGGCCGCCGAGCTGGGCAAGTCCTTCGCCTTCGACCTGAGCCTGGTGGTCCCGCAGCTCCCGCCGTTCGACGTGCCGCCCGGCCACACCGAGGCCAGCCACCTGCGGGAACTGGCCTACCTCGGCGCGCTCGACCGCTACGGGCCCCCGCAGGCGGCCCCGGAGGCGTACCGGCAGATCGAGCACGAGCTGGCGGTGATCGAGGAGCTCGAATTCCCCGGGTACTTCCTGGTGGTGCACGACATCGTCGACTTCTGCCGCCGGCAGGACATCCTCTGCCAGGGCAGGGGATCGGCGGCGAACTCGGCGGTGTGCTTCGCGCTGCGCATCACCAACGCCGACCCGGTCCGCTACCGGCTGCTGTTCGAGCGGTTCCTCGCGCCGGAACGCGACGGGCCGCCGGACATCGACATCGACATCGAGTCCGACCGCCGCGAGGAGGTCATCCAGTACGTCTACGCCAAGTACGGCCGCACGCACGCCGCGCAGGTCGCCAACGTCATCGGCTACCGGCCGAAGTCCGCGGTGCGCGACGTCGCCCGCGCGCTCGGCTACTCGCCCGGCCAGCAGGACGCCTGGAGCAAGGAGATCGAGCACTGGGGGCCGCTGCCGGAGGACTCCGAGATCCCCGGAGCGGTGCGCGAACTCGCCGACGAGCTGATGGGCTTCCCGCGCCACCTGGGCATTCACTCCGGCGGCATGGTGATCTGCCACCAGCCGGTCAGCGAGGTGTGCCCGGTGGAATGGGCCCGGATGCCCGGCCGGACCGTGCTGCAGTGGGACAAGGACGACTGCGCCACCGTCGGGCTGGTCAAGTTCGACCTGCTCGGCCTGGGCATGCTCTCGGCGCTGCACTACGCCATCGACATGACCCGCGAGCACCACGGCCGCGACGTCGACCTCGGCGAGCTGGACCTGTCCGACCCCGAGGTGTACGCGATGCTGTGCGAGGCCGACGCGATCGGGGTGTTCCAGGTGGAGAGCCGCGCGCAGCTGGCCACGCTGCCCCGGTTGAAACCTCGCGAGTTCTACGACCTGGTGGTCGAGGTCGCCTTGATCAGGCCCGGCCCGATCCAGGGCGGATCGGTGCACCCCTACATCCGGCGCCGCAACGACGAGGAGGACTGGGACTACGACCACCCCCTGATGAAGGGCGCGCTGCAGAAGACCCTGGGGGTGCCGCTGTTCCAGGAGCAGCTGATGCAGCTGGCCGTCGACGTCGCCGGGTTCAGCCCGTCCGAAGCCGACCAGCTGCGCCGGGCCATGGGCGCCAAGCGCTCCGCAGAACGCATGGAACGCCTGCGGGACAGGCTCTTCGAGGGCATGGCCGCCAACGGCATCGACGACGACCTGGCCGAGCACATCTACCGCCGCATGCTGGCCTTCGCCAACTACGGCTTCCCCGAGAGCCACGCGCTGAGCTTCGCGCTGCTGGTGTTCGCCAGCGCCTGGTTCAAGCGCTACTACCCGGCGGCGTTCTGCGCGGCACTGCTCAAGGCGCAGCCGATGGGCTTCTACTCGCCGCAGTCGCTGGTCGCCGACGCGCGCAGGCACGGAGTCGTGGTGCGCGGGCCGGACATCAACGCCAGCCGGGTGCACGCCGACCTGGAGCCGGACGCGACCAGCACCGGGGGTCAGGCGGTCCGCATCGGCCTGTCGTCGGTGCGCAAGCTCGGTGAGGACCTCGCCGAGAAGCTGACCGCCGAACGCGCGGCGCACGGGCCGTTCGCCGACATGGCCGACGTGGCGCGGCGAGTGCGGCTGAACGCACCGCAGATGGAGGCGCTGGCCACCGGCGGGGCTTTCGACTGCTTCGGCCTGACGCGGCGCGAAGCGCTGTGGAACGCCGCGGCGGCGGCCCGCGAACGACCAGACCGGCTGCCCGGCACCACCGTCTCGTCGGACGCCCCGGCCCTGCCCGGGATGGACGGCGTCGAGAAGGCAGCGGCCGACGTGTGGGCGACAGGGGTGTCGCCGGACAGCTTCCCGCTGCAGTTCGTCCGAGCCCGGCTCGACGAGCTCGGCGCACTGCCTGCCGCACGTCTGTCCGAAGTAGAGCACGGAACCCGGGTGCTGGTGGGAGGAGCCGTGACGCACCGGCAACGCCCATCGACCGCGGGCGGCATCACCTTCCTGAACCTGGAGGACGAGACCGGAACGGTCAACGTCGTCTGCTCACCCGGGCTGTGGGCTCGGTACCGCAAGGTCGGGCGCACCAGCGCCGCGTTGTTGGTCCGGGGCGTGATCGAACGAACCGAGGAGGTGATCAACCTGCGCGCTGATCGGCTTCAGAAGCTGAACATCCGCGTGCCTTCGGAGTCCCGCGACTTCCACTGAGTCGTACTACAGGGACAACTACTCCGTGGTCGTTGTGCTCAGCGGTGCGGGTGGCGGAACCTGACACGCCTTCTGGCTCCGGGATCCGAGACTTGTGCATGTCCAATGCACGGCGCTTCGGCTGTCCTCCCCAGAAGACGTGTCAGAACCCGCGGTGGTGCCGGTTGCTCTGGTGGGGTACGGAGAAAGCGCCTTCGGCGCTTGCCTGACGGTTGGGGTTGGGTTTCACGCGATTCCGCACCTGCGGATGGCCAGGAGGACGAAGGTGCGGGCGCACTGCTCCAGGTCGGCGATGCTGACGTGCTCGTCGTCGGCGTGCGCGTAGCGCACGTCGCCCGGGCCGTACTGCAGCGTCGGCATGCCGGTGGCGGCGTACTGGCGCAGGTCCGAGCCGTAGGGCGCGCCCACGACCTCCGGGACGGAACCGCCGGCGGCGACGATCGCCTCGCGGGTCTCGTCGAGCAGCGGGTGCCCTTCGGGGAACCGGCCGCTGGCGAAGATGCCGCCCGGCCAGGTGACGCGGACCGGGTGCTCGGCCAGCCACGGGTCGGCCGCGCAGGCTTCGGCGACGGCGGCGGCGAATTCGATCTTGGCCTGCTCCACGGACTCGCCCAGCCGCACGCCGTAGCGGCCCTCGGCGACCGCGAGGTCCGGGACGGTGCTGGCCCAGTCGCCGACGCGGGCCGTGCCGACCGACAGCGGGTACGGGATCTCCAGGTGCTCCACCAGCGGGTCGGGGTCGACGTTGCGCCGGGACTCCAGCTCGCGCAGCACCGGCAGCAGCTCGGCCAGCTTGTCGAGCGCGTTGACACCCCGGTACCGGGTGGAACCGTGCGTGCTCTGCCCGGGGATCTCCAACCGGAACGTCAGCGAACCGCCGTTGGCCGCCACGACGGTGTTCTGGGTCGGTTCGGCGATGACGCACGCCTCGCCGCGGTGGCCGCGCTGCAGCGTGGCGAACGCGCCGAGACCGCCGTCCTCCTCGGCGACGACCGCGTGCACCGCCACCGGGCGGGCCAGCTCGACACCGGCGGTGCGCAGCGCTGTCAGGGCGCCGAGGAAGGCGACCACGCCGCCCTTCATGTCGCAGGTGCCGCGACCGGCGGCGATGCCGTCGGAGATGCGCAGCGCGTACGGGTCGCGGTTCGGCCAGCGGTCCAGGTCTCCGGGCGGCACCACGTCGGTGTGCCCGCAGAACACCAGCGCCGGGTCGCCCTCGCCGCTGACCCCGACGCAGCCGTAGGCCTCGTCCCGGTGAGCTTCCTGACCGGGGAAGTCGGGGTGCTCGGCGAGTTCGCGGACGTCGATGCGCCAGTGGTCGACCCGGTGGCCGAGCGCGGAAAGGCGGTCGGCGCACCACTGCTGGGCGTCGTGCTCGGCGGTGCTGCCTCCGACGCTCGGGATGGCCACCAGTTCGCGGAGATCGTCGACGATGGCGTCGATGTCCACGGCGTCCAGGGCGCGCTGTTCGGCTTCGGTGCGGGGCTCCACTGCGGTCACGCAGCAGAACCTAACGCGGCGTCCCCTGCTTGCGGGAGACCCGTCGGCAAATCGCCTCGGACCCGGCGAAGGGACCACGACCGCCGGGCACTGAGTACCATTCCGGCGTGGCCGAAGGCGACAGCACCAAGCGTGAATTCGAGATCGGCAAGGACGGTCTGGGCGGCATCGTCGTCGGCATGGACGGCAGCCCGGCCAGCTTCCACGCCGCGGCGTGGGCGGCGGGTCTCGCCCGGCGGGAGCGCGCGCGTCTCGTGCTGGTCTACGTCGAGGCCGTGGGCGGCGTCGCCTACTGGTCCCCGATGGGCGTCGCGGTGGCCAGCGAAGCCGCTGAGTCCCTGGTGGAGGAGCTCAAGCAGGAAGTCGTCTCGCACCTCAAGTGGGTGGACATCGACTGGGACTTCGTGCACCACCGGGGTGACCCGGCGGTGGGCCTGGAGCAGGTCGCCGAGCAGTACCGCGCCGACCTGATCGTCGTCGGCCGCTCGCGCCGGAGAGGCGGTCTGCTGGGCACGGTCCCGGCGACGCTGGTGGTGGAGGCGGTCCGCCCGGTCGTCGTCGTCCCCTGAGGCGGAACCGCCCCCGCGCCGCGCTCGCGAACGGCTCCCGGCCGCGAACCCTCAGTCCGAACGTTCCTGGTGGGACAGGGTGTTGACGACGGTGCCGCTCGGGTCGCGGTGGAAGAACCTCCGCACGCCCCACGGCTCGTCGGTCAGCGGGTGCACGATCTCGACGCCCCGCTCCACCGCGGCCGCGTGGGCGGCGTCGACGTCGTCGACCTCGACGGAGATGTCCGGGTGCTCCGGAGCGCTGGCGTCCTCGGTGATGAGCGCGAGCTGGCGCTTCCGGTCCTCCGGGGAGCAGAGCGTGACGATCCAGCCCATGTCCATCACCACCTCGAAACCGAGCACGCGCACGTAGTGATCGCGCGTGGCGGCGATGTCGGTGGCCCTGATGTTGGGTACAACTCGGTGGATTCGCATGGCGCCTCCGGTGTCGTCGGGCGCTCGTGCCAGGGTGTGGCCATGACGAGCGCGGTCGGTGAGGACTTCCAGGACGCGATCTTGCCGGATCAGGAGTGGTCCGGCCGGGTCTTCGAGCGATGCGTGTTCACCGACGCCGACCTGACCGGTCTGAAGACCCGCAACTGCGTGTTCACCGACTGCGACTTCACCGGCGCCGACCTCAACACCTCCTCGCACGTCGCCAGCGCGTTCCGGTCCTGCAAGTTCGAGCGCACGGTGTTCGGCAGGAGCAGCTTCGACGGGTGCAGCCTGCTCGGGTCCGGCTTCGTCGACTGCCGGCTGCGGTCGCTGAAGGTCCGCGAGACCGACCTGACCCTGGTCGCGATGGGCCGCTGCGACCTGCGCGACGTCGATCTGCACGGCGTCCGCTTCCGGGAGGCCAACCTCACCGAGTGCGATCTGCGCGGCTGCGACCTCCGCGAAGCGGACTTCAGCGGGGCGCGAATGCTCGGCGCCCGCCTCAACAACGCCGATCTCCGGGACGCCCGCCTCGACGCCGACGCCCTGGTCCAGGCGAACCTCCGGGGCGCCCGGGTTGACACCGCTCTGGCCCTGTCCTTCGCAGCGGCCCACGGCCTGCACCTGGACTGACCTGGCCTCGCCGCGCTGAGACCGGCAGAACGGAAGAGGGCCCTCCCCCGAGCTGGGGAAGGGCCCTCTTCTCAACCGTTCTCACTCCATGGGCGGACGTTCGCCCGACGGCATCTCGGCGAGGGTGCCGTCGGCGATGAGGTCGCTGACCGCGGCCGGGAGCACGAACGCGGTGCCGCCACCGGGCTGCTCGAACCACGCGACCGCGGTTCCCCGCAGCGCCTGGATCGGGCGCTGCACCCGGTAGGCCGAGTAGGTCCGGTTGGACCACTGCGGCGGCAGTGAGCGGTGCGTGTACGGCGTGCGCGCGGTGTACAGCACGTTGCCGTTGGGCTCACCGAAGCGGTCGAGCTCGGTGCCCGGCTGCAGCATGACGATCCGGCGGTCCCGGTACAGCGTCAGCGGCGGTTCGCCGTTGAGCGGCTGGATCTGCTGACCCTGCGGGGCCTGGCCGTTGGGCGCAGCCTGCGGCTGGCCCTGCGGGGGCTGCTGACCCTGCTGCGGACGCGGCGGTCCGGGCGGCGGGCCCTGCCGCTGCGGGCCGGCCATGCCGGGGCCACCGGGCCCGGGACGACGCTCGGCGCCACCGGCCGGACCCTGCTGCGCGCCGGGGCCGGCGGCCGGGGGAACCGGGGCGTTGCTGTCCCGGCGCGGCTGGCGCTTGGGCAGCGGGTTGGATCCCGGCGCCCCACCGGCCTGCGGCTGCACCGGATTCCCCGCGGGCGGGGACGGCGGAGCCTGCGGCGGGAGCGGTCGGTCCAACGACGGCGCAGGCTGGAACCGGGTCGGCTCCTCGGCGGGCGGCGCCGGCGGGGCCTGCGGTGCCGGTTCCTGGGACGCCTGCGGCGCTTCCTGGTTGGCGGTGAACAGCGGGTTCCCACCGGTGCTCGGGCCCGACTGCTCCGGCTCGCGCGCGGCGCGCTGGGGCAGTTCCGACGCCTGCGGCGTGCGCTGCGGCAGATCGGCCGACGGCTCCGGGGTGCGCTTGGGCAGCTCGGAGGCCGGTTCCGGGGTCCGCTGCGGGAGGTCGGCGGGCTCCTGCTGACCGCGCTGCGGCAGGTCGGCCGGTTCCGGCGTGCGCTGCGGGAGCTCGCCGGCGGGCTCCGGGGTGCGCTGCGGGAGGTCGGCCGGTTCCGGCGTGCGCTGCGGGAGTTCGGGTTCTGGCGCGCCGCGCTGCGGCAGGTCGGCGACCTCGGGAGCGACCGGTGCCGGAGCCGACGCGGTCGGCTGCTCCATCAGCAGCTTGCCGAGCAGGTACGCGGCGGCGTGGTCGACGCGGGCGAACCGGACGTCCTCGTTGCCGGTGACGACCCAGTCGTCGCCGTCCTGCACCAGGCAGTGGGCGTCGGCGCTGCGGCTGCCCAACCGGTAGGCGTCGCTGTCCACCTGGAAGTCGGACAGCCGGTCGTGCAGCTGCGCCAGCACTTCCTGGGCGTCGGGTGCGTCGTCGTCCTCGTCGAGGACGTGCCGCGAACCGGAGGCCGACGGTGCGTCGTCCTCGATGAGCTCGTCGGCCGGCTCGGGAACCTCGTCGGCCTCGGGCTCACCGGAGGTGGAACCGATCGCGGCGGCGCCGACGGCGGCCGCCCCCGCTCCGGCGGCCACCCCGGCGCCCACCCCGAGCGCGGAGTTCCCGGAGTTCGGCTCGGGTTCGTCGGCCGGCTCCTCGTCGGGCTGGTCCACCAGCTCGCTGACGGCCGCTTCGCGGGTCGCGTCGTCGACGTCGCCGACGGTGAAGCCGCGGCTGCGGACGTGCTCGACCAGCGCCGACTCCGGTGGCATGCCGTACTGGGCCAGGTAGTAGGCCACCGAGCCCGGCCACAGCCAGGTGCCGTCGGTGTGCCAGGTGCCCGGGACGGTCTGGGCGCGCTCGGGGTCGAAGTGGTCCTCTTCGTTCTCCCGGGAGGCCAGCACGACCGGAGCGTTCTCCAGGTACTGCCGCAGCGCGCCGACCTCGTCGGCGGGCACCGGGCGGCGCTCGGACACCACCGGGCGACCTTCGTCGTCGACGTCGTCGAAGACGTTGGTGATCCGGAAGCGGCCGGAACCGATGCCGGCGGAGGAGAACCCGGCCTCGTCCTCGAGCCCCGCGACCGTGTCCGGAACCACGGGGGTGTCCTCGGCCTGCGGGGATGCGGTGCCGTCGACCCGTTCCTGCATCCAGTCCGGGATGTTGTCCTCGGACCGCGGGTAGCGGCGAAGTTCGTCGACGTAGGCCGCCCGGGGCAGCGGGCGCTGCCACTGCGGCTCGGTGTCGAAGTTGATATCGATTCGGTAACTGGACGGGCGCTCGACCACGTAGAGCGCGCTCAACCAGGTGCCCACGTCGGGGCGGTACATGCCCTCCCGGAGGCGCTCGAAGATCTCGCGCAGCTCGACCGGCGGCTCGAGCGAGCGTGAACTGCCGTCCTGCGCGGTGAGCTCACCCAGCAGGTCGGTGTATTCGCCGGTGGCGCGGTACTCCACCGTGATCTCCTGCCAGTCCTCAGGAGCGCCTTGTAAAAGCAGAACACCGATCTTGCGGGCGATCTGCTCCTGCTCTTCCGGACTGATCGCTGTCGGACGCGACATGGGTGACATCCTCCCCCTCTCGACGAGGCAACCCGACTCCACCCCGTCGAAACGCTACTCGACGCGGGCCCGGCGTTGTGCGCTGTGTGTGACATCCGCGCCGCCGTTGATCGTCTTGTGGCGGTTTTCAAGATCACCCTGGGTGAGACCGGTGATCTCGCCCCAGAGCTTGCCTGCTGAAAGTTCGAATGAACATCACACCACCAGGTGTATTGGATCAGCGAGGGGGTCCGAAAACCAGTAGCGGTACGCCCGTGCCGAACGCCACAGTTATCACGTGCTGCGTCCTTACCGGCTACTGGCCGCTGTCCCACACGCTCCGTCACTGATGGGCTTCGGTCTGCTCGCGCGCCTCTACATCCCGGCTCAGGTGATGGTTCTGACGTTCCTGATCGCCGAGTGGACCGGTTCGTACGCGATCGGCGGCGCGGTCTGCACGGCCATGACCATCGGTCAGGCGATCGCCGGGCCGGTGCGCGGCCGTGCCGCCGACCGCACCTCGGTCGTGAAAGTGCTGGCGGTGAGCGGGTTCTTCCAGTCGGCCGGATTCGCGGCGATGATCGTGACCACGCACCGGCTGGACGGGGAGCACTGGTGGGTGATGCTGCTGGTCGGGTTCGCCACGGGCCTGGCGTCGCCGCCGCTGGGGCAGGTGGCGCGCTCGATGTGGCCGCGGATCACCGAGGGCGAGGCGCGCGAGGCCGCTTACGCCGTCGAGGCGACGCTGCAGGAGCTGCTCTACGTGGTGGCGCCGATGCTGGCGACGTTCGTGGTGGCGGTGTGGAGCCCGTCGGTGGCGCTGTCGGTGCTGGCGGCCTGGGCGCTGATCGGTCCCGGCCTGTTCGCCTCGGCGTGGTGGCGGGCGGGGATTCGCGGCGGGCTGGGCGGCGGTGCCGCACCAGGACGTTCGGCGGGCCTGGTGCGGGTGCGGGGGTTCGTGTCGATGATGTGCTTCTTCAGCCTGTCCGTCGGCGCGCTGGTCTCGGTGGACCTGGTGCTCGTCGGCTGGGCCCGCGAGCGGGGTGAGCCCGGCATGGCGGGGGTCATGGCGACGATGTGGGCGCTGGGGTCGCTGGTGGGCGGTCTGGTGATGGGCGGTTTCCCGCGCTACCGCTTGGGAGTTCGCTCCGGGCTGGCCGCGCTCGGTCTGTGCGCGCTGGTCCCGGCGCTGCCGCCGGTGTCCAGCGGATCGCCGTGGGTGATCGGGGCGATCCTGGCGGTCGGCGGTGCGGCGATCGCGCCGCTGCTGGCGGCCTCCAACGGTCGGCTGGCCGATCTGGCGCCGCCGGAACGCCGGGGAGAGGCGTTCGGCTGGACGACCACCGCGAGCACGATGGGCATCGCGATCGCCAACCCGCTGGTGGGCTCGATGATGGACCGCGGTGGCCCGGCCTTGGCCGGGGCGGCGTGCGCCGCGATGGCGGTCGCCGCGTTCGGCGTGGTGCTGGTGCACCTGCACCGCTCCGGTCCACTGCGGCCCGCCTCGGAAGTCGTGGGAGAAGTGGCGGAGAAAACTGCGGACCGGCGAGGTCAAGCCGCGACCGATCTGCCACGATGAGCAGCTGTGAGCGCGACGATTCTCGACGGCAAGGCCACCAAGGACGCGATCTTCGAGGAGCTGCGACCCCGCGTCGCCCGGCTCGTCGAGCGAGGGCAGGCCCCGGGCCTGGCAACGGTGCTGGTAGGAGACGACCCGGGTTCGCACTCCTACGTGCGCGCCAAGCACAACGACTGCGCGAAGGTCGGTATCAAGTCGATCCGCAAGGACCTGCCCGCCGACGTCAGCCAGGCTGACGTGGAGGCGGTGATCGACGAACTCAACGCCGATCCCGAGTGCACCGGCTACATCGTGCAGCTGCCGCTGCCCAAGCACCTCGACGCCGGGCCGCTGCTGGAGCGCATGGCCCCGGCCAAGGATGCCGACGGCCTGCACCCGATCAGCCTCGGCCGGCTGGTGCTGGGCGAGGAGGCTCCGCTGCCGTGCACCCCGCGCGGCATCATCGAGCTGCTGCGCCGTCACGACGTCGAGCTCAACGGTGCGCGCGTGGCGGTCGTCGGTCGCGGCATCACCGTTGGCCGTCCGATCGGTCTGCTGTTGACCCGCCGCAGCGAGAACTCCACGGTGACCCTGTGCCACACCGGCACCAAGGACGTGGCCTCGGAGATCTCCCGCGCGGACGTGGTGGTCGCGGCGGCGGGCGTGCCGCACCTGATCACCGCGGACATGGTCAAGCCGGGCGCGGCCGTGCTCGACGTGGGCGTCACGCGTACCGAGGACGGGCTGGCCGGTGACGTGCACCCGGACGTCGCCGAGGTCGCCGGTTTCCTGTCGCCGAACCCCGGCGGCGTCGGCCCGATGACCCGCGCGATGCTGCTGACCAACGTCGTCGAGGCGGCCGAGCGCAACCTGGGCTGAGTTCGGCGCGGGGACTGGAGGAACGTGAGCGACTGGATCCCGGACAGGTACCGCCTGTCCGTCCACGTGCCGTTCGGCCTGGTGTGCGGCATCGGGCTGATCGGTTTTCTGCTGGTGGCCCTGCAGCACTGGCGTCGCGGCACGGTCGTGCTCGGTCTGGCGCTGCTGGTGGCGGCCGGGCTGCGCGCGGTGATCCCGGACGATCGCGCCGGTCTGCTGGCCATCCGCAGCCGCGTGGTGGACATGCTGCTCTACAGCGGTTTCGGCGTGGTCATCATCTCCATCGCCATGACCATCCGAGGCCTGTTCGGCTGACGAGAACCCCAAGAGGCAGGCGCCCCACCAGGGATGCCTGCCTCTTTCACGTCCACAACAGACAGTCCGCGAAGACCACGAGCTCCACGCGGACGGTTCTCGCTGACAACGTGGTTCCCCGATTTCAGTGGAAGTCGGGATCTCAGTTCAGGGATCGGGACCGGGTTTCAGGGGACGGGACCCGGTTTCAGTGGAAATCGGGGTTCTGATTTCAACCCTTCAGTCCCACCAGAAGGTCCAGGTGCGGCGGCCTCGGATCTCGCCCGCGTAGGCCGAGATCGAGCCGGTCTCCTGCAGGATCCGGTCGGGGCAGAAGGTCCAGTGCTCGGCGGCGACCTGCGCGGCGTGCTCGGCCGTCTGCGGCGGGGCGGCGACGCTCATGTCCAGGCGATCCGGGCCGAGCCGCAGGATGCGGGCGCCGAAGCGCTCCTCCCAGCTGCGCACCATCGCCGACAGCCCGGCGGTGCGCGAGACGTGGTTGGCCGCACCCGACCAGCCGAGCACCGTCAGCACGTCGGCGCCGCGCTTGACCGGCACCAGCGCCAGCCGGGTGTCGGCGTCGACGAGCTTCGGGAGCTGCTGGTTGGCCAGCACGTCCGGATCGGCCAGCAGGTTCCCGGCCTTGGCGGGCCCCGGGCAGGTGTGGTCGAAGGGCGCCAGGACGTCGAGGTCGTAGGCGGGGCCGAGTTCGTCGTCGGCCTGCACCAGGCCGTCCCAGATCCGCACCATGACGTCGTAGACGCGCCAGCGGTCGATGTGCTCCAGCGGTTCGGGGGCGGTCACGCCGACGGTGCAGCGCTCGCCGAAGGTCTCGTCGCTGTCGCACAGCAGCAGCGGCCACAGCCCGCTGCGCCGGTGCTCGGCGCGCAGCGCGGCGGCCAGTTGGGGTCTCGGGGTGTCCAGGCTGATCCAGCACAGCGGTGTCGGGTAGGCGGCCATCGACATCCGCTCGGTGAGGATCTCGCCAGGTGGCAGCTCCGTGGAAAGCCCTGAACCGATGCCGAAAACCGCAGGAAGATCGGCCGGTGCCCCCGCGTCCCGGTCGTCTTGCAACACTTCACAGCCTCCTCGCGATTCCCGTTGGAACCACCTTAAGGACGCGGGGCGTTTCGTGGGAGTCCGGGATGGTGCAAACCAGCTAACATTTCGGGCTTCCCGAGCCTCGGTTTTCGGGCAGCAGCACGATGCGTCCGGTCTTCTTCCCGGATAGGTGCAGGTCCAGCGCTTGCTCGGCGTCCTTGAGCGGCATCCGCTCGGCGATGAGCGGGCGCAACCGTCCACTGGTGACCCTCGCGAACAGCTCGGCCAGATCGGCTCGGAAGCGCTCGTCGGGTCGCACGTAGTACAGCCGCATGCGACGTCCTGCCGTCCTGCCGAGCAGCCGGCGGAGCTCCCAGCCGACCAGCAGCCGGGTGATTCCCAGGTAGGGCCGCCACCACGGGCCGGCATCGTCGAGCGTGGTCGCGCTGCCGTAGCTGATGAGGGTGCCGCCGGGTGCGAGAAGTCGCCAGGACGTCGGCAGGCTCGACGGCCCGAGCGGGTCGAGGACGGCGTCGACCCCGTCGGGCGCGAGTGCGCGCACGCGGGCCGCGACGTCCTCCGCGCGGTGATCGATCAACTCCGCTCCGAGAACGGCGAGGCCGGCGTGCCGGTGCGCGGAAGCCGTTCCGATGACGCGGATCCCGTCGGCCGCGGCCAGTTGCGCCAGCAGCGTCCCGACTCCGCCGCCGATGCCGTGCACCAGCACCGTTCGTCCTCTTCGGACGTTCGCGGCGCGCAGCAGCTGGCGCGCGGTGACCCCGTTGAGCACCAGCGACACCGCCTCGGCCGCGTCGATGTCGGCGGGGACCTCGACCAGGTCGCGATCGCGGACCTCCACGTGCTCGGCCCACGCGCCGGTGCGCGGCATGGCGGCCACCCGCTGCCCGATCCGCCAGGAGCTCTCGGGGCCGACGGCGACGATCTCGCCGACCAGGTCGTACCCGGGCACGAACGGGAACGCGGGTTGGGCCGGGTAGCGGCCGCGCCGCATCTGCACCTCCGCGAAGGAGACTCCGGTGGCTTCGGCGCGGATCACGACGCCGCGCGGGCCCGGTTCGGGTGCCTCGGCCTCGCGGACGGCGACCTCGTCGAGTCCGGTGAAGGCGATCTCGGTGCCTGCCATGATGACTCCTCGTGATAATTCGAAGCGAACGTTAGAGCTTCTAACGCAAATATGAGCCTGTTACCGTGAGGGTGTCAAGGGAGGCGGACATGTCAGCAGCGCAGCGCAGTCCCCGCGAGCGGTTCCGGGAGCAGACGCGCAACGAGGCGAAGCAGGTCGCGATGGAGCAGCTCGCCGAGTCGGGGCCGTCGGGGATCTCGGTCAACGCGATCGCCAAGCGGATGGGCGTCACCGGGCCCGCGCTCTACCGGTACTTCGCCAATCGCGACGCGCTGCTCACCGACCTGGTCACCGACGGCTACCGCGACCTGGCCGAGACCCTGGAGGGCATCGCGCTCGACCACCGCCGCAAGGCGCCCGAGAACAGGTTCCGCGAGATCGCGACGGGTTTCCGGGCGTGGGCGTTGGAGGCTCCGCAGCGCTTCCTGCTGCTGTACGGAACCCCGGTGCCCGGCTACGAGGCGCCCGCGGAGACCTTCGGCCTCGCCGACCGCGCGTTCCGGCCGCTCCTGGACGCCCTCGCCGAGCTGGCGCCGGAGGCGCCGCCGAACGGCGCGCTGGACCGGCAGCTGGTGGCCTGGCGCGAGCGGCGCGGCGGGCCGCAGCCGCCGGTGCCGGCGCTGCGCAAGGCGGTTCGCGCCTGGTCACGCCTGCACGGCGTGCTGAGCCTCGAAGTGACCGGTCAGTTCGCCGGGATGGGGATCGACCCGGAACCGCTGTTCCGGGCCGAGGTGGATTCGGTTCTCGCCGAACCGTGGGAGTGAGGCCGGCCGCTGGGCGCGACCGGCCGTGCTACTCCCCTCGGCGAGGGGACGGGGCTTCGACCACGCAGTCGGAACCCGGGAACACCAGGCCGACGTGTCCGTCGGTGTAGCGGACCCGGTACGGCGGTTCACCGTCCGGTCCGAGCACCTCCAGGATCTCCCCGAACTTCTCGGCCTCGTCGACGTGCTTGCTGTGCACGTGAAGCTGGTCGCCCACGACTGCTCTCATCGCACATCACCTCCGCCACACCAGGCTAAGTGACGTGCGACACGCTCCGCATGGTCGTCAGCCGGCCAGGCGGGAGCAGGTCGTGGTGACGGCCTGGTACTTGTCCAGCTGAGCGGAGGTCCACTCGGCGCTGGCCTCGATGTCGATCCGGCCGTCGGCCACCTGCTGCACCGACTCCTGCACGTCGAGCAGGTTCTGCTTCAGGGTTTCGTCCGCGGTCCGGTCGGCGAGCTGCTGGATCTCGGTGACCTTGGCCTGCGCGTCGGCTTGAGCCTTCTGCGGGTCGGCGAAATTCGGCACGAAGTTCGCGGCGTTGATCGCCTGCAGGCACGCCTGCGCGGTGTCCAGGCTCTGCTGGGCGCCCTGGAGCTGCTGGTTGGCCTGTTGCAGTCCCTGTTGGGCCTCCTGGATCTCGCCGCACGCGGCGAGGCCGGCCAGCAGTGGCAGCGACACGATCGCCGCTGCGATCCGCATTCGAGCTCGCATCTTCCCTCCGGGGACAAGGAGCGGTGCCCACATGGCACCGCAGGTGCACCTTATCGGTCAGACCAGAGGGATTGTGCCCTTTGTCTTGTTTTACGTGCTAATGGTCTAAACCCTACTCCGGCTGGCTCAAGGGCTTGCCTCGATCCAGGCCATCAAGCCAGGTGGCAGGTCCAGTCCGGCCAGCCACGGGGCCACGCCGAGGCGGTAGAGCACCACGCAGGTCAGCGCCGCCGCCGCGAGGGTCAGGCCGGGGCCGATGATGGCGAGCTCGACGGCGCCGCCGGTGCGCATGCGCAGCTTCTTCGGCGGCGCGACCGGGTACCAGGTCTTGCCGCCCAGCGGTACCGGCCAGAGCATCGGGCAGCCCTGCTCGGTGATCGCGTCGCCGATGAAGTGGGCGACGCAGCCGATCATCACGGCGAGCCCGAACGCGGCGGCGTCGGTCGGCTGGTCGCCCGCCCAGGCCCAGCAGGCCACCGTGAGCAGCAACGACGTGACTGCGATGAGCAGCGCGTCCTGCCGCGAGCTCCAGGTGTGCATCAGCCCGCGCACCGCGAGCCCGGCGAAGAAGAACATCAGCACGCCGAGCGCGCTGCCCTCGCTGGTCTGCACGATCGCGGTGGTGATCAGGCCGGCGAGGACGGCGAAGACGACCGTGTGCGTGAAGCCGCGGTGGGTGCCCTCGCGGTCGCTGTCCCTCTTGGTGCGGGTCAGCCGGTACAGGAAGCCGCTGAAGCCGCTGATGCCCGCGGAGAAGCCCTTGGATATGGCGCCGAAGGTGGCGGCGACGGTGGACGACGGGTGATCGATGTCGGGCAGCAGCGCGGCTCCTGCGGAGAGAGTGGCTCCGACCACCCAGGTCTTGGGGGATAATTGCCCTATCGCGTGCGTGTCGGCCAGGGCGGTCACCGCTGCCCATGCGGCCAACCCGCTCATCGCGTGCGTCGGTCCTGTCGCCATGTCTCTCCTGCATCGCCTGCCGCGCCGAACACCTGCTCGACAAGATCACTCGTCTGTGAGTTCGAGAGTAGAAGAAGATCGCGGTGCGGCTCGGCATTGCCCGGGGAGTGGCAGCTGTGAATCTGGCTTCGGATGTGCCGTGACCCTGGTGGCGGCCGACGGGGGCAAGGCACAATCGAAGGCGCTAGCAGTACGCTTGTACCGCTTGCATTCTCGCGAGAGGAGCACCCCGCCACATGAGCAAGATCAAGGTCCAGGGCACGGTCGCCGAACTGGACGGCGACGAGATGACCCGGATCATCTGGTCCTTCATCAAGGACAAGCTGATCCACCCCTACCTGGACATCAACCTCGACTACTACGACCTCGGCATCGAGCACCGGGATGCCACCGACGACCAGGTGACCGTCGACGCGGCGAACGCCATCGCCAAGCACGGCGTAGGCGTCAAGTGCGCCACCATCACGCCTGATGAGGCGCGCGTGGAGGAGTTCGGCCTGAAGAAGATGTGGCGGAGCCCGAACGGGACCGTCCGCAACATCCTCGGTGGCGTCATCTTCCGCGAGCCGATCGTCATCTCCAACATCCCGCGGTACGTGCCGACGTGGACCAAGCCGATCGTCATCGGCCGTCACGCCCACGGCGACCAGTACAAGGCCAGCGACTTCAAGGTCCCGGGCCCGGGCACCGTCACCATCACCTACACCCCCGAAGACGGCTCCGAGCCGATCGAGATGGAGGTGGCCAAGTTCGGTGAAGACGGTGGCGTGGCCATGGCCATGTACAACTACCGCAAGTCGATCGAGGAGTTCGCGCACGCGTCCTTCCGGTACGGCCTGGAGCGCGGCTACCCGGTCTACATGTCGACCAAGAACACGATCCTGAAGGCCTACGACGGCATGTTCAAGGACGTGTTCGAGGAGATCTTCGAGGCCGAGTACAAGGCTCAGTTCGACGCCAAGGGCATCACCTACGAGCACCGGCTGATCGACGACATGGTCGCCACCGCCCTGAAGTGGGAGGGCGGCTACGTCTGGGCCTGCAAGAACTACGACGGTGACGTGCAGTCGGACACCGTCGCGCAGGGCTTCGGCTCGCTGGGTCTGATGACCTCGGTGCTGATGACCGCTGACGGCAAGGTGGAGGCCGAGGCCGCGCACGGCACGGTGACCCGCCACTACCGCCAGCACCAGCAGGGCAAGCCCACCTCGACCAACCCGATCGCGTCGATCTACGCCTGGACCCGCGGCCTGCAGGCCCGCGGCAAGATGGACTCGACCCCGGAGGTCATCGGCTTCGCCAACGCGCTGGAGCAGGTCATCGTCGAGACCGTCGAGAGCGGCAAGATGACCAAGGACCTGGCCCTGCTGGTCGGCAACGACCAGCCGTTCCAGACCACCGAGGAGTTCCTCGCGACGCTGGACGAGAACCTGCAGAAGAAGATGGCCGACCGCTGATCTTCGGCTGACGCGAAGCGCCGCTACCACCTCGGGTGGAGCGGCGTTTTTGCGTTCCGGGCGCTCGCCGGCGACGTGGAGTCCCCTGCGGGCGTGGGGTGGCCGCCGGATTCCTCGGCTCGTCGCCGGCGGCGACGGCGTCTCGCCAACGCCAGGGGTGGGTGCGAACGGCCGAAACCCGTTGGGCTAAACTCTTCACCGCTGGCGGAGAGATCCGCCGAGCGCGATTAGCTCAGTGGGAGAGCGCTACCTTGACACGGTAGAGGTCACTGGTTCAATCCCAGTATCGCGCACCACTTCTCGATGCGGCTTGGCGATCCCGTTTCGCCACAGGCGAGTTCGCGCGTCGCTCGCAGGTGAGGATCACCTGGAGAACTCGGCGGTTCCAGGTCGAGCCGATGCCGCTTTCCGCGGTGACTCGTGTAATCCGCTCGGACAGCCGTGTCCGTCACCGGTTCCGCACCGCACCGGTGGACGCGTCCCCGAAGGTGACGCCTCCACCGGGGCAGCGAGGGGTCATTCGAAGAAGCGGTACACGGCCTCGGCGACGACCGCCGGACGCTCGTGGCCTTCGAGCTCGATCCGGCCGTCGACGATCAGCTGCACGCCGCCCTTCGGCAGAACCTCCACCGCTGCGAGCGTCGCGTGCAGGCGGACCCGGCCACCGGCCGGAACCGGGTTGGTGAAGCGGACCTTGTTCAGCCCGTAGTTGATCGCCATGGTCACGCTGTCCACCTGCAGGACCTCGGCCCACATCGGGATGATGAGCGAGAGCGTCAGGTATCCGTGCGCGATCGGCCCTCCGAACGAGCTCTCCGCCCGGGCGCGCTCGGGGTCGACGTGGATCCACTGGTGGTCGTCCGTGGCGTCGGCGAAGGTGTTGATCCGCTGCTGGGGGACCTCGACCCAGGAGCTCGTGCCCAGTTCCGCTCCCTCCAGCGCCTGGAGGTCGGCGAGCGTGGCGACGCGGGTCGTGGTCGGCGCGGTCGTGCTGTCGGTCATGGAATCTCCTCGTTCGAACGCGGCCGGTGGTGTCAGCTCTTGACGCCGAGAACGCGCAGCGCGTTCTCCTTGAAGATCAGCGGGGCGACTTCGGGTTTGATGTCGAGCTTCGCGAAGTCGTTGCGCCAGCGGTCGACCTGGATCACGGGGAAGTCGGAGCCGAAGAGGACCTTCTCGCGGAGCATCGTGTTGGCGGCCTTCACCAGCTGCGGCGGGAAGTACTTCGGCGACCACCCCGACAGGTCGATGTAGACGTTCGCCTTGTGCATGGCGATCGAGATCTGGGAGTCGACCCACGGCACCGCCGGGTGCGCCAGGACGATCGTCAGGTCCGGGAAGTCGGCCGCGACGTCGTCGAGGAGCATCGGGTCCGAGTAGCGGAGCTTGATGCCGTGCCCACCGGGGAGCCCGGCGCCGATGCCGGTCTGCCCGGTGTGGAACAGCGCGGGCACACCGGCCTCGGAGAGCAGCTCGTACAGCGGGTAGAACCGGCGGTCGTTGGGTTCGAACCCCTGCAGGCTCGGGTGGAACTTGAATCCCCGCACGCCGCAGTCGTCGAGCAGGGTGCGGGCGCGCCGGACCGCGGTCAGGCCCTGCCAGGGGTCGACCGAGCCGAACGGGATGAGCACGTCGTTGTTCGCGGCGGCCAGTTCGGCGATCTCCTCGACGGAGTTGGGCGCGTGGCCCGACGCCGAGGTGGCGTCGACGGTGAACACGACCGCCGCCATGTTGCGCTCCCGGTAGTGCGCGGCGATGGAGTCGATCGAGGGCGTGCGCTCGTGGCCGGATTTGAAGTACTTCTCCGAAGCCGCCATCAGCTCGTCGTCGACCGACTTGTGCCCGCACCCGTCGATCTCGACGTGGGTGTGCACGTCGATGGCCTCGATCGCGTCGAAGTCGATGGCGCACTCGTAACGGGTCACCTCGTCGCTCATCGGGCCCGCACCTCCTCCGGGAATTCCTCGCCCACCGATTCGACGGCGTGATCGAAGGTCGCGGCCCACTCGGTCGCGATGGCGTCGGCCGACCAACCGCCGTCGTGGAACGCGGTCGTCGTCAGCTGCGGGTGCGACCACAGCGCGAGCCGGTCCCCGCCGACCGAGATGGCCTGGCCGGTGATCTCGGCCGCCGCTTCGGAGGCCAGGAACGCGACCACTCCCGCGGCGTCCTCGGGCGTGCCCATCCCGACGTCGCGCCGGATGACGGCGGGCAGCGGTTCCCCCCGCTTCATCGACTCGACGTGCGGCGCGAGGAACGGGATGGTCTCGGTCATCGCCGTCGCGGCGACCGGGCACACGGCGTTGACGGTGATGCCGGCCCGCTGCAGCTCCATCGCCCAAGTCCGGACCATGCCGACGATTCCAGCCTTCGCGGCGGAGTAGTTGGTCTGCCCGAAGTTGCCGCGCTGACCGGCGGGAGAACCCACGCAGATGATCCGGCCGCCCTCTCCCTGCTCCCGGAAGCGCTGCACCGCCCGGCGCACGCAGGTGAAGGTGCCGCGCAGGTGCACGTCGATCACCGCGTCGAAGTCCTCGTCGGTCATCTTCCACAGCACCTTGTCCCGCAAGATGCCGGCATTGGTGACCAGGACGTCCAGCCGGCCGAACTCCTCGACGGCGGCGGCCACCAGTCGCTCGGCCGTCTCCGCGCTTCCCACTGGAGCCGCCACCGCGATCGCGCGGCCTCCGGACTCGACGATCTCGGCGGCAGCGGCGTCCGCGGCGGCTCGGTCCACGTCGTTGATCACCAGTGCGGATCCGCGCCGCGCGAGCTCCTTCGCGTACGCCCGGCCCAGGCCCTGCCCGCTACCGGTGACGACGGCAACCTTGGTGCTCAGATCCATCATGCTCCTTAGGTCGAGTCCTTCGCATGCTAAAATCCATAGTTAAGTTTTTCAATTATTTAGACGTAGAGATGTGGACAGGGGAGACGCATGCCGCAGTCGCAAGGCCACTCGTTGGCGGAGGACCTCGGTTTTCTGCTCTCGCGTTCCGGGGAGATCCTGGCCGGTGCGGTGAACAAGGCACTGGTCCCGCTGGGTCTGAAGGTGCGCTCGTACACCGTCTTGGCGCTGGCGTGCGAAGCGCCCGAAGGGGTCAACCAGCGCAGCGTCGCGGCCACGATGGGGCTCGACCCCAGTCAGATCGTGGGCCTGGTCGACGACCTCGAGGAGCGCGGCCTGGTCGAGCGCACGGCAGCTCCGGCGGACCGCCGCAACAAGCTGATCGTGGCCACGGACGAGGGGCGCGAACTGCACGCGGACGCCAGTGCGCGTGCCGCCCAGGTCGAAGCCGGGTACCTCGAGCACCTGTCCGGCGAGGCGCTGGACCAGCTGCGAGAAAGCCTGCAGCACATCGTGTTCCCGGAGAGCACGAGCTGACCGGGCCGTGGGCGGACCCCATCAGCGTCCGCCCACCGCGTCCAGGTCGTTGTCCTTGCTCTCGCCGGCCAGGAGGATGAACACCGCGCTGACCAGGCACAGCCCGATGATGAACAGGCCGACCGGCAGGATCGAGCCACCGGCGGAGGCGAACAGCGATGCCAGGATCACCGGGGTGAAGCCCGCACCGACCAGGGTCGCCAGCTGATAACCCAGCGAGGCGCCCGTGTAGCGGCTGCGCGTGCCGAACTGCTCGGAGATGTAGGCCGCGACCGGTCCGTACGTGGCGCTCTGGCACAACGTGTAACCGATGAAGGCGAACGCCGCCGCTGCGAGGGTGCCCTGGGCGAGGAGCATGAACAGCGGGTAGACGAGCACCACCATCCCGGCCAGGCCGCCCAGCATCACCGGTCGACGGCCGATCCGGTCGGACAGCCGGGCGTAGCCGAGCACCAGGAAGATCGCGCAGAACTGGCCCACGGCGAAGCCGAGCAGCACTTCGGACTTCACCCCGCCGTGCTTGATCGCGTAGGTGATCGCGAACGTGGTGAACGCGGTCTGCATGCCGAAGCTGGCGATGCAGGCCAACGCGGAGAACACCACCGTTCGCGGACGGCGCAGCACGGCGAAGATCGGCGGATCGGACTTCTTGCGGTCGGCCTGCTCCCGGGCCGCGCGCTCGGCGGCCGCTCGGAACACGGGGCTCTCGCTGACCTTGGACCGGACGTACAGGCCGAGCGCGAGCATCACGGCCGACACGAGGAAGGGAACGCGCCATCCCCAGCTGAGGAAGTCCTCGGAGGGCAGCAGCGCTGCTCCCGACATGGCGAGGGTGCCCAGCAGCGCACCTGTGGGCGCACCCGCGTTGGTGAACGCGGCGAGGAAGCCCCGCCGCTCCGGTTCGGCGTGTTCGAGCGCCATCAACGCCGCACCGCCCCACTCGCCGCCGATCGCGACGCCCTGGAGGACCCGCAGCGTGACCAGCGCGATCGCACCCCACGACCCGATCATCGACGCCGGCGGGATCAGTCCGATCAGGCAGGAGGCCGCTCCCATGATGGCCATGGACAGCACCAGCATCTTCTTCCGGCCGATCAGGTCGCCGAAGTGTCCGAACACGACACCTCCGAGCGGGCGCGCGAGGTAGCCGGCGGCGAAGGTGCCCAGCGAGGCGATGGTCGCAGCGGCGGGCGAGAGGTCGGAGAAGAACACCGGCCCGAACACCAGCGAGGCCGCCGTGCCGTAGAGCAGGAAGTCGTAGTACTCGAGCGTGCTTCCCAGGTAACTGGAAAGCACCACGCGGGCGGCGTCTCCCGATCGCGGGGGCGATGACTGCGTTCTCGCGGAGCCGGTCTCGGTCATGGTGCTCCTTCGGTCGGTGAACGAGGGGGATCGGGATCGCGCAGCGCGCCGGACAGCGCCGCTGGCGTGGGGCGACGGCGTGTCAGCGGGCGTGGAGCCGCCGGAGTTCGCTCTTGCGGATCTTCCCGGTGGCGTTGCGGGGGATCTCGTCGAGCACGAGCAGCGACTTCGGGATCTTGTACTTCGCGAGGCGCTCGCCGAGGTACTCGACCATCTGCTCGTGGGTGAGCGCATGCCCGTCGTCCAGGCTCACCGCCGCGCAGCCGACCTCGCCCCACTTCTCGTCCGGGATGCCGAAAACCGCGCAGGAGGCCACGCCCGGCATCTCCAGCAGCACCGCCTCGATCTCGGCGGGGTACACGTTCTCGCCACCGGAGATGATCATGTCCTTGAGCCGGTCCACGATCGTCACGAACCCGTCGTCGTCGGGGAGCCCGACATCGCCCGAGCGGAACCAGCGCCCGTCGGTGAAGGCGTCCGCGGTGGCGTCCGGTCGGTTCCAGTACTCGCGCATCACGTTCGGACCGCAGACCTGGATCTCGCCGCGCTCGCCCGGTCCCACGTCGCGCCCTTCCTCGTCCACCACCCTGACGTCGGTGAAGAAGTGCGGAACACCGGCGGTTCCGCGCTTGCGCTCCACGTCGTCCGGCGTGAGGATCAGCGCGCCCGGGCCGGTTTCGGTCAGGCCGTAGCCCTGGCAGATCTTGATGCCGCGTTCGGCGTAGGTCCGCAAGGTCCGGGGCGGTACGGGTGCCGCGGCCACCGTCACCCGCCGGATGGCCGACAGGTCCGTCGAGGTCCAGTCGGGGTGGGAGCTGAGCGCGTCGAACATGGTCGGCACGCCGAAGGTGTAGGTGATCCGCTCGCGCTCCAGCGTCCGCAGGATCCGGCCGGGCTCGAAGCCCTCCTCGATGACCACGTTGCCGCCCTTGAGCAGCGTCGGCAGCGCGACGAAGTCCAACGCCGCCGTGTGGAACAGCGGAGCGCACACCAGGGCGGTCTCATCGCTGCCGAAGTCGAGGTCGATCACCGCGTTCATCACGCTGAACACGATGTTGCCGTGCGTCAGCACCACGCCCTTCGGGCGACCGGTCGTGCCGGAGGTGTACATGATGAAGCACGGGTCGTCGTGCGACACCGGTTCGTCGATGCGCGCGGTGCCGGCCGAGGCGATGACGTCCTCGTAGCCGACGGCGTCCGCGGGTGCGTCCCCGTCGCGCATGACGATTCGCGTCGCGGAACCCGCCGCAGCCCGCGCGACCTCGGTGAGCTCCTGCGAGTGGATGAGCACCGAAGCATCGGAATCGCGCAGGGCGAACTCGACTTCCGGCGCGGTCAGCCGTGCGTTGAGCGGGACGAAGAGGGCGCCGAGGAGGCCGGAGGCGAACAGCGCTTCGAGGTAGGCGGGGTGATTCGCGCTCAGCAGCGCGACCCGGTCCCCGCGCCCGACACCGAGCTCCCGCAAGGCGTGCGCGAGCCTGGTGACCCGGTCGTCGAGCTCTCGGTAGGTGATCCGACGATCGCGGAAGGACATCGCGACCTTCTCCGGGGAGAGCCGGAACCTGCGGTACGGCCAGGAACCGGTGCCTTCGTTGCGCATGTGGTGTGGCTCCTTCGGTGTGCGGCTCGGTCCGATCAGCTCGAGATCAGCCTGCGACCGATGATTTCCTTCATGACCTCGGTGGTTCCGCCGTACAGGGTGCTGCCGCGGGAGTCGAGGTAATCGGCGGCGACGTCGTACTCGGCCATGAACCCGTAGCCCCCGTGCAGCTGGACCGCTCGGTTCACCACCTTCGAGTGCAGTTCGGTGACCCACCACTTGGCCATCGCCGCGGTGACCTCGTCGAGCTCGTGCTGCGCTGCGGCGAGGACGCAGCGGTCCACGAAGGACTGCGCGATCTCGATCTCCGTCGCCAGCTCCGCGAGGTAGAAGCGGTTGGCCTGGAAGTCCGCTATTCGCCGCCCGAAGGCCGTGCGGGTGACGGCGTGCTCCAGCGCGGTGCCGAACGTTCGGCGCATCAACGCCATGGACGCGACCGCGATGCTCAGCCTCTCCTGGGCCAGGTGGTGCCGCAGGTAGCCGAAGCCCTCCCCCTCCTGGCCGAGGAGGTTGGCGCGCGGGACTCGGACGTCGTCGAAGTGCAGCTCCGCTGTGTCCTGCGCGGCGAGTCCGATCTTGCGCAGCGGTCCGGTGCGGGAGAAGCCGGATGCATCGGCTTCGATGACGAGCAGGCTGATGCCGCGCTTGCCCGCGGCGGGGTCCGTCTTGACGACAGCGATGAAGACGTCGGCGAGCATGCCGTTCGAGATGAACGTCTTCGCGCCGCTGACCACGTAGTGGTCCCCGTCGCGCGTCGCGGTGGTGGTGATCGCGGCGAGGTCGCTGCCCGCTGCGGGTTCGCTCATCGCGATGGCCGCGATCTTCTCCCCGGCGCACAGCGGAGCGAGGAAGCGCTGCTTCTGCTCGTCGCTGCCCAGCGCGTTCAAGTACGGCGCCACGAGGTCGTTGAACCCGGACAGGCTCATGGTCACCGCCTGCGCCCCGATCCGGCACAGCTCCTCGATGAGCACCGCGTTGAAGCGGAAGTCGTCGACGCCCCCGCCGCCGAACCGCTCGTCGACCCCGACTCCCAGCAGGCCGAGCTTTCCGGCCGTCCGGAAGATCGCCGGGTCCACGCACCCGGCATCCGCCCACTCGGCGAGGTGCGGGGCGACCTCGCGCTCGGCGAAGCGTCGGGCGACATCGCGGAACGCCTCGTGGTCGGCGTCGAAGATGGTGCGGGGCAACGAAACGGTGCTGCTCATCGAGGTCCTCTCGTGCCGGCTGCGCCGCTGTGCGGCGGGCGAGTGGTCACGCAGATCACAATGAAACTTAGATGATTGAAAATGTCAACCCAAGACAATGTCAACGAGTGCTGTCATCATGCACTGCGGGCCGGGGGACGACCGACCCTCATCTCCGATTCCGCACATCAGATTCCGGATGACCGAGCCCGCGAGCCGACGGGTCCCGCCGGTCGGCACCGGAGAAGGAGATCTCGATGTCTTCAGCAACCGAAGTGATCCTGCTCGGCACCTCAGGCGGACCGCGGTGGCGACGTGATCGCGCCGGGATCGCGTCGGCGCTCGTCGTGGGCGACGCCGTCTACCTCGTGGACTGCGGGTACGGGACGGGCCGCCAGATGATCCGGGCAGGGCTCGGGCTGGATCGCTTGCGCGGAGTCTTCGTCACCCACCTGCACTCCGACCACACGGTCGACTTCTTCAGCCTGCTGCTCTTCGGCTGGTACGAGAAGCTCGAAGGCGTCGAGCGGCCGGTGGTGGCGCTCGGGCCCGGTGACCGCGGCCGGGTCCCTCCCGCCTCACCGCACCTGCTGACGCCTCCGGCGACGATCTGCTCGGACAGCCCGACCCCGGGGCTGGCCGAGATGACGCGCCACCTCACGCGGGCCTTCGCCACCGACATCAACGACAGGCTGCGCGACAACCTCAGGCGGCACCCGGACGACCTCCTCGTGGCTCGCGACATCGCCTTGCCCCAGGACGTGCCGTTCGACCCCGACCACCGCCCGTGCCCGCGCATGCGGCCGTTCCCGATCTACGAGGACGACCGGGTGCGCGTCTCCGCGACCCTGGTGCAGCACGCGCCCGTGGCCCCCGCGTACGCGTTCCGCTTCGACGCCGACGAAGGCTCGGTGGTGTTCTCGGGGGACACCGGGGTGTGCGAGAACCTGATCGAACTCGCCGCCGATGCGGACGTCCTCGTCCACGAGGTCATCGACGAGCAGTGGGTCCACCGGCAGTACGAGGGAGGTCGGACGGAGCAGCAGCGCTCGATGATCGACCACCACCTCACCGCCCACACGACCATCCCCGACACCGGCCGCGTCGCAGAACGAGCCGGGGTGCGGACCCTCGCGCTCCACCACTTCGTGCCGGGCGAGCTCGACTCCCCGCGCTGGGACGAGGCCGCGAAGGAGTTCTCCGGCACCCTCGTCGTCGGCCAAGACCTGGACCGGTTCCCGATCCGCCGAACCTGATCACAAGACCAGAGGCCGTGACCACCGCCCCCGGTGATCACGGCCTCGCACTGAGGAGAGTTGCTCGGGGTCAGGCGAGTTCTTCGTCCGGGAGGTCGAGGTCCGTTGCTGCTGCGTGGAAGGCGTTGAGGCCGGTCAGCAGTGCCGTGCGGGAGCGCGGGGGCATGGCGTCGAGGACCTGCTTGAGGTCGGCTTGGCGTTCCCGCTGGAACTGGCGGAGGAGGCGGCGGCCGTCCCGGGAGAGCCGGAGCATGACCTCCCGGCGGTCGTCGGAGCCCGCGACGCGGTCGAGCAGGCCAGCGGCCTGGAGCCGATCGCACACCCGGCTGGTCACCGACGGGATGGAGCCCAGCTCGTCGGCGAGGCTCATGAGGTTGATCGAGCCGTGGCGATCCACGACGACGAGCGCCCGCAGCTGCGACGGTGAGACCTTCGGCTTGATCCGCTCGGCGCTGCGTCCCCAGACGACCATGAGAACCCCGATACCGGCCTCGAGGTCGTCGAGGTGTTCCGTGGACAGGGGATCGGGTTTGCGCACCGGAGGATCCTCCTCGCCGGGTGTATCAAGTCCGCGCACTGCGATACCGGACGTATTCTGGCACGCCGGGAGCCGAGAACGTCCGCGGTTGAGCGGACTTGGGTGAAGCCGGAGACGTGGTGACCGTCGCGACACGTCTGGATTCCCTCGAACGCGCGTTGCGGGCCGCGCCGGCTCACGAACTGCCGGAAACGCTGCTGGAACTGCTGGGGAAGCAGTTCGGCGTCGCGGGGTTGGAGACCTACCTGGCAGACCTGCGCCTCGCCGTCCTGGAACCGGTGATCGAGCCGGAAGGCCCGGGAATCCGCTGGTGGCGACGCTGGAAGGGCGCGTCTTCTGCGACCAGGTGTGCATCCAGCAGCCGCTCGACCACGAGGTCGCGCTGGTCCTGCCGATGACGGTGCGGGGCGACCGGTCGGGCGTCCTGTGGTTGCGGCTGCCCGAAGCTCCGGACGAGGAGGTGCGCGAAGAACTGGCCGTCGCAGCCGAACTCGTGGCGCACGCGATCGTGCTCGCCGAAGTGGCGACGGACCGCTACCAGCGCGCACGCCGGCCCCAGCGCCTGACGCTCGCCGCCGAGATCCAGTGGCAGCTGCTGCCGGTGCGCTCCGTCGCCTGCGCCTCCTACCGGCTCGCCGGTCAGCTCGAACCCGCCTACGCGGTGCGGGGCGACAACTTCGACTGGGCCCAGGACCTGGACTCGCTCACCGTCGCGGTCACCAACGGGATGGGCGAGAGCACGACGGCGGCGGCGCTGACCACGCTGGCGATCACAGCGCTGCGCAACGCGCGGCGCAGCGGCGCCAACCTCGCCACCCAGGCCGCCCTCGCCGACCAGGCCGTGTGGGCGCACCACGCGGGGACTCAGCACATCTCGACCCTGCTGATGCGGATCGACCTCGCCACGGGCGACGTCCGCGTCATCGACGCCGGATCGCCACGGCTGTGGCTCGTGCGCGAGAACAGCGTGGAGCGCGTCGAACTGGAGGCCCAACTCCCGCTCGGCCTGGTCGACGGCACGGAGTACGAGGAGCAGCACCTCCAGCTGGAGCCGGGCGATCGGCTCTTCGTGCTCACCGACGGGATCTACGACGCGGTGCTCGCCGATCGTCACTACAGCACCGCCTCGCTGCGCCGAACGCTGCAGGCCGGCCGCGGGCTGCCGCCCACCGAGGCCGTGCGATCGCTGCTCAGCGACCTCCGGGCCTTCCTCCAGGACAGCGACCTGGACGACGACGCCGTGGCGGTGCGCATCGACTGCCTCGCGGAGACGAGCTCCCCGCAGCGGAGGAGCGGAGCTGGATCCTGCTCTGAACCTCGAATCGCGTGCCGCGGAAGGCTGATCCGTTCCCGAACGACGAAGTTCCGGAAGCTCGGCGTTCTCCGCGAATTTGCTTGCCACGCGGCAAGCAACCGGTAAGATCACGTGGTTCAACTTGATCGGGTTGAGGCCGCAAAGGTCGGCCGGCGACGGATGCCGCCGACGCGAGGAAGGACGACAGGATGTCCCTCGGGCAGCGGGTTGCCGGAGCTCTCGGCGACGAGGCTCCGCACGACACCACCGGCAAGACACCGGCGGCGAGCGTTCAGGTGACGTTCCCGCGGCCGGACGCGGTCGTCGCCACCGTCAGCGCACCCGTGGACCGCGACACGGTCGACCAGCTCGAGACCATGCTCTGGCCGCAGCCGACGTCCACGGCGCGGCTGGTCGTCGTGGACCTCACCGACGCGCACGTGCTCGACGTCCCGGACCTGCAGCTGCTCACCCACGCCCACATGCTGGCCCACGCTCGCGGTGGGGCGCTGCACGTCGTCGTCGCGAGCGAGGCAGTCCTGGACGCGCTGCACGCCGCCGGGCTCCGCGCCCTGCTGGAGTGCCACGCCACCGTCCAGGACGCCCTCGCCGCGACGACGAGCACCGACGCCGTCGGCACGCCGAGGGGCTGACCGGAGGTCAGAGATGCGGGTCCTGGGCGGCCTGCAGGCTGCCCGCCGGTAACCGCTCGGCTCCCCAGCTGCGCTCGATGTAACCGGTGATCCGCTCGATGTCCTCGGCGGGCACTCGCTCCGGTTCCCTCCGCTCGAGCGGGTCGAGGTGGAAGATGTAGAGGCGGGAGGCGAACTGGTCGAACGGCAGCGACGCCTCGCCGAAGCGCTCACCGCTTCCCGCCGTGGAGACCACAACGCCGTCGCCCCAGTCCTGCCCGCTGTCGTTGTTCGGGTTGAAGGAGTAGACCCGCATGACGTCCTGCGGATCCCGCGCCACGCGCAGGATCGTGATCGCGTGCCAGCCGACTTAGCGGGCCGCGCTGTCGGTGACGGCGACGGCCGGTCGGCGCAGCTGCGGCTCGATTCGCCGGGATTCGCCCCCGGGTGGTGGTATACATGCCGAGTGGCGGAAGGTTCTGCGACCGAGGCGTACGGACGGCGTTGCGCGGAGTACGTCGAACTCCTCGGCACGATCGATGCGACCGCAGCACCCGACCGCGAGCTGATCGCCGGTTGGGCCCGCGCGCAACCCGAGGGACCGCTCCTCGACGTCGGGTGCGGGCCGGGGCACTGGACGAACTGGCTGCACGAGCAGGGCCTGGACGTCGGAGGTGTCGATCCGACACCGGAATTCGTCGAGGTCGCCCGGAAGCGCTTCCCGGACGTGGCGTTCCGGGAAGGCGTCGCCGAGCAGCTCGAGGTCGCCGACTCCGGCCTGGCCGGAATCCTCGCCTGGTACTCGCTGATCCACGTGCGGCCCGACCGCGTCCCCGCCGCGCTCGCCGAGTTCGCCCGGGTCGTCGAACCCGGCGGCGGACTCCTCGTCGGCTTCTGCCGCGGACCGGAGGTCGCACCCTTCGACCACGCGGTGACCACCGCGCACTTCTGGCCGGTCGACCAGCTCAGCGACCTGATCGAGGAAGCCGGGTTCGCGGTGTCGGTCCGCGACACCCGCGACGATCCCGGTGCCCGGCCGCACGGCGCGATCCTGGCCTCCCGCGTCGGCTGACCGCCTCGCGCTGCGTGGCTCAGGCCAGCAGGTCTCCCGGGCCGGGAATCCCGGTGAGCCGCCTCGACATCTCCCACAGGCGCTGCGCCGCTTCCGGGTCGCTTGCCCGCGCGCTGCGGCCGACGAGCGTCGGATGCCCGCGCAGCTCCCGCCGTCCGTCGGGGCCGACGTAGGCGGCCCCGGGCAGGTCTTGCGCCGCCGCGTACAGGCTCGGCAGCGCGCCCATGGCGGGACCCTGCGCCACCAGGGCACCCGCGATCCGCGTCGCCCCGACCAGCAGGCGGTTCCGGCCGTGGGTTCCGAGGTCGGAGGCGGTGTAGCCCGGGTGCGCGGCCAGCGCGCGGACGGGTGAGCCGAGCCGCTCCAGCCGTCGCTGGAGTTCGAGGACGAACAGCAGGTTCGCCAGCTTGGACTGGCCGTACGCCGCGACCGGCCGGTAGGGGCGGCGCTCGAAGTTCGGGTCCTCGAAGTCGATCGCGCCGAACCGGTGCGCCCCGGAGCCGAGCGCGACGACGCGACCGGTGATGTGCGGCAGCAGCAGGTTGGTCAGCGCGAAGTGCCCGAGGTGGTTGGTGCCGAACTGCGTCTCGAACCCGTCGACCGTGCGCCCGGCCGGCACCATCGCCACACCGGCGTTGTTGACCAGCACGTCGACGTCCCCGGTCCACGACTCGGCGAACTCGCGGACGGAGGAGAGGTCGGCCAGGTCGAGCCTGCGCACCTCGTTGCTGCCGCGCACCGCGCGGGCGGCGGCTTCGCCGCGTTCGAGGCTGCTGACCGCGAGCACGACGTGCGCTCCGGCGCGGGCGAACCCGCGTGCCGTCGCCATGCCGACGCCGTTGCTCGCGCCGGTGACGATCACGGTCCGCCCGTCGAGCCGGGGCATCGGTCTCCGTCGTGGACCAGGTCCTCATGCCGGCGAAGTGAACCGGCGGAGGCGGGCGAGTCCGGGGAGGTCATCCGGGCTCGCCCGCTCCGCGCGGGCGTGATTGGGATAACTGGAGCAGCAGAACATCAAGTTCGCGAACCGTGTTTCGTTCAGGTCAATGTTCTGTTAAAACAGTACGAGCGTTCTGTTATACCTACTGCTGAGGAGCCTCGCCCGTGAGCCGAGACCCGAACGGACTAGAGCTGACGGCCGACGTCTTCGGTGCCATCCAGTTCCGCGACGGGCACCAGCCCGAGTTCGGCCAGGCTGTCTACGAGGTCCTGGAGTCGCTGGAACCCGCCCTCGCGCGGCACCCCGAGTACCTGCGGTCCGGTGTGCTGGAGCGGTTGTGCGAACCCGAGCGGCAGATCATCTTCCGGGTTCCGTGGACCGATGACGCGGGCGAGGTCAGGGTCAACCGAGGGTTCCGGGTCGAGTTCAACTCCGCGCTCGGGCCGTACAAGGGCGGGCTCCGGTTCCACCCCTCGGTCAACATCGGCGTGATCAAGTTCCTCGGCTTCGAGCAGATCTTCAAGAACGCGCTCACCGGGCTGCCGCTCGGCGGCGGCAAGGGCGGCTCGGACTTCGACCCCAAGGGCAAGTCCGACGCCGAGATCATGCGGTTCTGCCAGTCGTTCATGACCGAGCTGCACCGCCACATCGGCGAGTACACCGACGTGCCCGCGGGCGACATCGGCGTCGGGCGCCGCGAGATCGGCTACCTGTTCGGCCAGTACAAGCGCATCACCAACCGCTACGAGTCGGGCGTGCTCACCGGCAAGGGGCTCAACTGGGGCGGATCCCAGGTGCGGACCGAAGCGACCGGCTACGGCACGGTCTACTTCGTCGAGGAGATGCTGCGCGCCCGCGGCGACGGCTTCGACGGCCGCCGCGTCGTGGTGTCCGGCTCGGGCAACGTCGCGATCTACGCCGCCCGGAAGGCCGAGGAGCTCGGCGGCACCGTCGTGGCGATGTCCGACTCCGGCGGCTACGTCGTCGACGAGAACGGCATCGACATCGAAGCGGTCCGGGAGCTCAAGGAGGTCCGCTCCGGTCGTCTCAAGGAGTACGCCGAGGACCACGAGCGCGCCCGGTTCGTCGAGGGCGGCTCGATCTGGGACGTGCCCTGCGCGATCGCGCTGCCCTGCGCCACCCAGAACGAGCTCGACGACGAGGCCGCGCTCGCGCTGGTGCGCAACGGCGTCGTCGCGGTCGGCGAGGGCGCGAACATGCCGACGACCCCGGGTGCGGTGAAGGTCTTCCTCGACGCGGGGACCGCCTTCGGGCCCGGCAAGGCCGCCAACGCCGGTGGCGTGGCCACCTCGGGCCTGGAGATGCAGCAGAACGCCTCCCGCGACTCGTGGCACTTCAACTACACCGACGCGCGGCTGGCGGAGATCATGGCCGACATCCACAACGGCTGCCTGGCCACCGCCGAGGCCTACGGAGCCCCCGGCAACTACGTCCTGGGCGCCAACATCGCCGGGTTCACCAAGGTCGCCGACACGATGCTCGACCTCGGCGTCATCTGAGGTCCCATCCCCTCCGGGCGTGTCCGCGAGGCGGTCGAGCACCGCGTCGCGGAAAATCACGATCAGGACCGTGACGCCGGGGCCCTCCCGCGCATCGGACCGTTCGTGATCACCACGCGACAAGCAGAGCGCCCGGAGGAGGGGGTCGTGCCGCGCAGCCTCTTCCAGCGGCTTCGACACCCGCGCGACCCGCGGCTGCGGGGCCTGATCAGGCTGGCCTCCCGCACCGCGGAGGCCAGCGGCCGCTACCGGCTGATGGGTCTGGCGGGCGAGGCCGCGTTCTTCACGCTCACCTCGCTCCCGCCGGTCCTGCTGAGCGTCGTCGGCACCCTCGGCTACCTGGCCGGCTGGCTCGGCCGCGAGGACACGGTCGCGGCGGTGGAGAACACCCTGGTGGAGGCCGCCGGAACGGTCCTGTCGCCGCAGGCCATCGATCAGCTGCTGCGACCGGTGCTGCTCGAGGTCCTCGGATCGGGGCGCGCCGGGATCATCTCGATCGGTTTCCTGCTCGCGCTGTGGTCCGGGTCGGCGGCGCTGAACGTCTACATCGACACGATCTCGGTGGTCTACGGCCTCGGCGGGCAGCGCGGCGTGGTGCGGCAGCGGTTGATGTCGGTGCTGGTCTACGTGGTGGGTCTGCTGGTGGCGCTGATCCTGCTGCCGCTGCTGGCCGTCGGGCCGTCGGTGATCGCCGGGTGGGTCCCGGAGGCGGCGGCGCTGGTGTACGGCCTGTACTGGCCGCTCATCGTGCTCGGCTCGATCGCGTCGCTGAGCACCCTGTACATGGTCTCGGTCCCGATCCGCGCGCCGTGGCGCGAGCACGTCCCGGGCGCCGTGGTGGCGCTGCTGGTGTGGCTCGCGGGCAGCTTCGGGCTGCGGATCTACCTGGACGTGAGCCTGCAGAACTCGCCGGTCTACGGCGCGCTGGCGGCCCCGATGGGCGTGCTGCTCTGGCTGTACGTCACGGCGTTCGCGGTGCTGCTGGGCGCTGCGGTCAACGCCGAGCTCGACACCGTCCAGCCGTCCCGCGTGATCGCCACGGCCCGCCGCGCCATCCGCGAGGACGGGTCCGGGTCGTGATCCGGTCGCGGGGCGCGATCATCGAGCTCACCGCTGGAAGCGGGCGGTGAAGTGGACCTCTGGTGGAGTCGCCTCTGCCGATGAGCTGCGGGAGACTTCGGGCGTGACCGAGCGGGTCGACACCGACAGAGACCTGATGGCCGCTGCCCAGCGCGGCGATGGCGTGGCGTTCGACGAACTGGTCCGTCGGCACACCGCGACGATGTACCGGGTCGCGTTCCGCATCCTGGCCGACCGGGCGGAGGCGGAGGACGCGGTGCAGGAGGCGTGGGTGTCCGCCTGGCGGTCGCTGAACCGCTTCCGCGGCGATGCCGCGCCGACCACGTGGCTGTACCGGGTGGTGACGAACGCGGCGCTCGGCCAGGTCCGCAGGCGCCGGGCCGTGCCGATGGACGTCAGCGACGAATCGATGGACCACCTGTTCGCCGACGACGGCACGGGGAATCCAGAAGGGCACGCCGTGCGTTCCGAGGAGGCCGACCTGGTGCACCGGGCGATCGCCACCCTCGAACCCTCGCAACGGGTCCCCCTGGTGCTGCGCGAGTTCGAAGGGATGTCTTACGAGGAGATCGCCGAGGTGCTAGAGGTGAACACCGCCGCGTTGCGCTCCCGGCTGCACCGCGCCAGGTTGGCCCTGCTCGCGAAGTTGGAGGAGATGCGCCGTGGGTGAGCTTCCCTTCGACCCCGAGCAACAGCTGGCCTGCGGGCACACCTACGGCGAGCTGGTCGAACACCTCGCGGGCGACTCCACGCCGGAGTTCGCCGAGCACGTCGCCGGCTGCCCGCACTGCCGCGCCGCGCTGGACCGGTTGGGCCCCAGCTGGGCGCCGGTGCGCCGCGCCGCCCAGGTCTCCGTGGAACCGCCGAACGGCCTGCTCGACCGGGTGCTGAAGACCTCCCGCCGAGCCCGGGGCGTCAACGTCGGACCGTCGATCGAGATCCCGCAGGAAGGCGGGGCGCTGCGGGTGACCCCGCACGCCGCGCTGGTGCTGGCCAGGCGCTTGACCGCCGAGCTGCTCGCGGGCTTCCCCGGTGTCCGGTTGCTGGCCTGCACGGGCGATTCGCAGGAGATCCGCGTCGAGCTCCAGGTCAGCTACGGCTCGGACGTCCCGGAGCTGGCGACGCGGCTGCGCGAGGAGGTCGAGGACGGGCTGCGCAGCGCGCTCGGTCCGGGCGCTCCCGCCGTGTGGGTGCGCATCGCCGACATCTCGTACCCCGAGGGCTGACGGACCCGCCTCGCTCGTGACGCGCGTCACGCAGCCGTCACGGAGCTCCGCCCGGCCGCATCTGATCTTCCGTCGGCAGCGGTTCGGCCCGGCCCTCGCGGGCGGCCGGCCGCGAGCGATCGAGCGGAAGGAATCACCATGCCCCAGTCGAGCGGCAACTCCACCCAGCGCACCGAGTCCCAGGACGTCACGACGTCCACCTCGGCCGGTGCGGGGTCGGTTCGGCCCACCGAGCACACCTCGCAGGGCAAGACCACGATCGCGGCCTCGGTGGTGCAGAAGATCGCCGGCATCGCGGCGCGCGAGATCTCCGGTGTGCACGCGATGGGCGGCGGGGTCTCCCGCGCCTTCGGCGCGATCCGGGAGCGCATCCCGGGCGGCAGCGGCACCTCGTCGACCTCGGGCGTGCAGGTCGAGGTCGGGGAGAAGCAGGCGGCCGTCGACCTGGACATCATCGTCGAGTACGGCGCGTCCATCTCGGAGATCGCCCGCGCGGTGCGCCGCAACGTCATCAGCGGCGTCGAGCGGATGACCGGTCTGGAGGTCATCGAGGTGAACATCGCGGTCAACGACATCCACCTGCCCGATGAGGGCCAGGACGACGAGGGCGCCTCCACCGGCCCGTCCGCCCGGGTGGAGTGAGGCGTGGCGTCCGCGCTCCTCCCGCGATGCGCGGAGGAACCGGGATGAGCCCCGGCGCAGCCGAGGTGGCCGACCAGGTCGCCGCAGCCGTGCTGGCGCACCCGGCGGTGGCCGGGCTGCACGGCGGGAGCTTCGGCACCACCGCCACGCACCTGCCCGGCCGCCGGGTCGTCGGCGTCCGGCTCGGCGACGCCCGCGACGCGGTCGAGGTCGGAGTGGTGCTGCGGCTGGGCGACCCGCTGCTGGACGTCGTGGACCAGCTGCGGCGGCGAGTCGCCGCGGTCGTCGGCGAGGTCCCGGTGGACGTGGTGGTCTGCGCCGTCGTCGAGCCGGGCGAGGAACCGGGAGGCAGCTGATGGTCCGCGAACCGGATCCGGACGCGCGGCGCCGGTATCGCGCCTTCATCCGGGCCAACCACCCCGACGCGGGTGGTGATCCGGAGGTGTTCGCGGCGGGTCTGGAGCGGCTCCGCGCCCGCTCGCGGCCCCATGGGGGACGCGAGAGCCGTCCGGATCGCTACGACGCCCCGGTGGAAGTGGTCCCCGACGCGCGGATGGTGACCCGGCTGGCCCGCCGGGTCCGCGCCTGGCGTCGTCGCAGGAAGCGCAGCCGGGTGCGGTGAGAGATCGCTTCGATCGAGGCGACGAGGAGGGTGTGGCGAATGAACGCTGTGCAGACAGGGCTGCTGGCCGGGTTGATCCTCGGAGTTGCCGCTGCGGCAGGAGGTTTCACCGGTCTCTGATCGCGCTGGTCGCGAACCGGGTGCCGTTCCTCGCCGGGGCCGCGGCGCTGGGCGTGGTGCTGGTGGTCGCCGGGATCTGGTGGCTGATGCGGTCGCTGGCCCGGAGGGAGGGCCCGACGTGCCGTTGGCCGACGAGGACGGCGGCACGGCCACCATCGCCTCCGGCGCGCTCGCCGCGGCGGTGCGCAGCGACGCCGAGCAGGTCACGGGTGTGAGCCGCGCCCGCGTGCGGATGGCGGGCACCGAGCACCGCCCGCACCTGCGACTCGCGCTGTCCCTGCAGGCAGGCGCGGACGTGCGCGGGGTGTGGGCGGAGCTGGACGACGAGGTCCTCGACCGCGCGCCGAGCGCTGGGGACCGAACGGCTGCCGGCTGCGATCCACTTCCGGTTGGAGCGCGCGGCCGGCCGCCGGGTCAGCTGATCGGTCAGCGCTTGAGGACCTTCGTGGTGCGGCGGAAGGACCAGAGGACGACCAGGGCGGCCAGCGCGGTCAGCGGGGTGCCCATGGCGATCTTGGCGAAGGCCAGCCAACCGGTGGAATCGGTGAGGTAGAGCCATTCCTTCACCACGAACCGCCCCGCGAAGACCAGCAGCACCGCCAGCGACGCGAGGTGGTGGGCGCGCAGCGCGGACCGGTTCTGGCGCCAGGCGTTCCCGCCGCCGTGCAGCAGGTTCCAGATCACTCCGGTCAGCGGACGACCGGCGAGCATCGAGACGAGCACGACGACCGCTCCGGCGAGGCTGGCCCAGATCCCGATGAGGAAGAAATCCTTGGCCGAGCCGGTCCAGGCCGCGACACCGCCGGCGACGGCGATGGCCAGGACGCCGCCGAGCGCCGAGGACGGCTTCTCGCCCCGCAGCAGGCGAAAACCGGTGAGCGCCAAGGCCCCCGCGAGCGCGATGCCGATCGACGGGGTCAGCGGCAGGAACGCGGTGGCGGTCACGAACACCACCACGGGCAACGTCGTGCACAGCATTCCCATCGGCCCGCCGAGCCCGTCGAGCAGCGTTTGCTGGACGTTGACGGGCTTCTGCTCGGCCTGGGGCGCGTCGGTTTCGGTCCTGGTCATTGCGCGTCTCCTATGTGGCGGGTGATGAAGCGGTCGGCGGCGTGGAACATGGCGATGACGTTCTCCCGGTTGACGAACATGTGCCCTTCGTCGTCGAAGACCAGGTACTCGACCTCGATGCCGCGCGCCCGGACGGCTTCGACGATCAGGTCCGATTCCTCCTGCACGACGCGCGCGTCGTTGGCGCCCTGGACGACCAGCAGCGGGGCGCGGATCGCGTCGACGCGGGTGATCGGCGAGCGGGCCAGCATGTCGGCCTCCTGCTCCGGATCGGCCGGGTCGCCGACGTAGCGGAACCAGTTGTTGACCAGCCCGGGTTTGACGAAATCGGGTTGGGTGCGCATGAAGTTCGCGAGGTTGGAGATGCCGACGTAGTCGACGACGGCCGCGAAGCGGTCGGGGGTGAAGGTGGCGCCGACCAGCGCCGCGTAACCGCCGTAGGAGCCGCCGAAGATCGCGACCCGGCCGGGGTCGGCGTAGCCCTGCTCGACGGCCCAGTCGACGCCGTCGATGAGGTCGTCGTGCATCGCTCCGGCGAACTCGCCGATCGCGGCCTGCGTGTGCGCCTTGCCGAAACCGGTCGAACCGCGGAAGTTGACCTTCAGGACCGCGCAACCGCGGTTGGCGAACAGCTGCGCCACCGGGTCGAAGCCCCACGCGTCGCGCGCCCACGGTCCACCGTGGACCAGCAGCACCAGCGGCAGCCCCGACGGTTCGACCCCGACCGGCAGCGTCAGGTACGACGGCAGCTCCAGCCCGTCGCGGGCGGTGATGGTCACCGGCGTCATCGGTGCCAGCGACTCGGGGTCCAGGTGCGGCAACGGCCGGAACAGCAGTCGTCGCTCACCGGTGGCGTGGTCGTAGAACCAGGTCGCGCCCGGGTCGCGGTCGTGGTTGAACGAGGCGATCCAGCGCTGCCCGGCGTCGTCGGACGTGAGCTCGCCGAGGTCGCCGTCGGAGAGCTCCTGGAGCCGGGCCAGCACCTCGGCGAAGTGCGGGTCGAGCGCCCGGATCTCCTGGCGTTCGCCGAGGTAGCGGACGCCGAGCAGCTCGCCTGCGCGGTCGCGGATCAGCGTCGCGGGCGCGGTGGGGAACACCTGCGGGCGCGGGTCGAGGTCGAAGGCCGGGTGGCTGTCGACCTCGGTCGACTCGCCGGTGGCGAGGTCGATGCGGACCAGGCGGGTCCGGTCGGTGCCCTCGTTGGTGCCGAACCACATGCCGGTGCCGTCGGGCGTCATCTGCGACATTCCGCCGACCGGGTGGTCGGCGCCCGGAAGCAGCAGCACGCGCCGCAGCGCGCCTTCGGCGTCCGGGCGCAGGATCTCGACGTCGCCGTCGGAGGTGAGCGCGGTGACCAGCAGCTCGCCGCCACCGGCCTGGAACCAGGTCATGCCGAGTCCCGGGCATTGGCCGAGCATCGTGAGCTCACCGGTGGCGGTGTCGAGCTCGTGCAGGTCGAACTCGGCCGGGTTGCGCGCGTTGAGCAGGATCGCGAGCCTGCCGGGGCGCCCGAGGGACGGCTCCGCCGAGACCACCCGGGCGCCGGGGAACGGCGTCAGGTCCACGGCGGGCGAGCCGGGGGTGTCCAGGTCCACCCGGTGCAGGTGCCAGTTCTCGTCGCCGCCGTCGTCTTGCAGGTAGAGCAGCCAGCGCGGATCGTCGGTGAAGTGGAAGCTCTGCACGCTGCGGGTCTCGTCGGCGGTGACGCACCGCGGCTCGGCATCCGGGTCGAGGTCCTGCACCCACACGTTGAGCCGGTTCTTCCAGGGCGCGAGGAACGCGAACCTGGTGCCGTCCGGCGAGATCCGCGCCTTGGCGCGCTCCGGGTCGGCGAAGAGATCCTCGACCGCGAGGTGGTCGGGTCTGGTCATGTCATCCCCCTCGTTCGTGGCTGTGGAACAAGGAGAAGGTGTGCCGCTGCGGCATGCTCAAGCCCGCAGCGGGGTGATGCGGGTCACCCTTGACCGTGCCGCAGCGGCACGGTTTTGACTACGACGTGCAACGCCCTTGAGACGAGGAGAAACCCGGTGGCCTGGAGCACCCGCGAGATCGCCGAGCTGGCGGGCACGAGCCTGCGCGCCGTGCGGCACTACCACGAGGTGGGGCTGCTCGACGAGCCCGAACGGCGGGCCAACGGCTACAAGCAGTACGGCGTCGCCCACCTGGTCCGGTTGCTGCGCATCAAGCGACTGGTCGACCTCGGGTTCTCGCTGTCCCAGATCGCCGCCATGGGCGACGCCGACGACCACCCGGAGGAAGCCCTGCGCGCTCTCGACGCGGAACTCGCCGCCACCATCGAACGACTGCAGCGCGCCCGCGTGGAGCTCGGTCTCATCCTGCACCAGGCCACGCCCACCGACCTTCCGCCCGAACTCGGCTCCGCCGCGGCGCGCGCACCGATGACCGAGGCCGACCGCTCGTTCCTCGTCGTGGTCTCCCGGATCCTCGGCCCGAAGGGGTTGCAGGCCTACGTCGACATGCTGCAGAGCACCTCGAACGAGGGGGCCGGGGAGTTCGACGACCTGCCCGCCGACGCCGACGAAGCCACCCGCCAGGCCGTCGCCGAAGAGATCGCCGAGTTCACCCGAACGCTCTACGAGAAGCACCCGGGCCTGCTCGAACTCGACGCCGACGCCCCCGGAGGCTCCCGCCACGCCTGGACCACCGCGGGCAAAGCCCTCGCCGACCTCTACAACCCGGCCCAGCTCGACGTCCTCCGCCGAGTCCACCACCGCATCCGCGGCACCTGACCCGCGGCAGCTTCCCGCCAGGGCGTTGACCGGGTGGGGGTGGGGGTGTGTGCTCGTGGTCGAGGTGATCAACGATGCGCACTCACCGATCTCGTCGTGCGGCGGGACTTCTCGGGCTCGTGCTGGCCGCGGCGGTCTCACTGCCCGCCTCGGCGTCGGCCGCGGAGCCGTGGAACGGGGATTTCGCCGACTTCCCGGCCGATTCGTGGTCGCAGCAGTGGGGTGCGGTCGGTGACGGGCGGTTCGGGTTCGACCGGATGTCCGGGCAGGACGGGGCCGTGGACGTGTTCTACGGCCGGGGTTCGTCCGCACCGTCCTGCGAGGACTGCCCCGGCGAAGGCGGCGGCCAGTTCTACAGCGACTTCACCGCCGCCGGGCGCGGCGATCTCGCCGAGGCGCGCAGCCTCCAGCTGACCTACCAGGTCCGGTTCCCGGCGGACTGGGACTTCGGCAAGGGCGGCAAGCTGCCCGGTCTCTACGGTGGGAAGCCCGGCGAGGCCGGGGGCGGGAACCACGGTCAGGCGTGGTCGACGCGGTACATGTGGCGCAACGACGCCGGTTCCGGTGCGCGCAGCGCCGACGGCGAGGTCTACGTCTACGACCCGTCGATGGGCGACGGCTACGGCGAGGACGTCGGTCGCGGTGCCTGGCAGTGGCAGGCCGACGACCAGTGGCACACCGTGCAGCAGACCGTCGACCGCGACAGCGGGCGCATCGTGGTGAGCATCGACGGGCAGCAGGTGCTCGACGAGCAGGGGATCCAGCAGATCTCCGACATCCCCTTCGCCGGCGTCTTCTTCTCCACGTTCTTCGGCGGCCACGCCACCGAGTGGGGGCCGAACCGCGACGTGCACGCCCGGTTCCGCGATTTCCAGGTCAGCACGCCCTGACAGGTAACGAGCGGGTCGCGGTTGTGCGAAATCGCCGACGTGCCCGCGATCGGAGGAGGACATTCCGTTCCTGAGCGCTCCGCGGTGAGCGGAACAGGAACGGGAGGCCCGGGTGAAGGCACAGGCGAAGCGACGCGCGCTGTGGGCGGCGGTGACCGCGGGGCTGCTGCTCAGCACCGCTCCCGCTCTCGCGGCGGAGGATCCGGACACCGCGGTGCAGCGGACGTTCGAGTCGGCCGCGGCCGAGTTCGGCGTTCCCGCACCGCTTCTGATGGCCACGTCCTACCAGCTCACCAGGTGGGAGGACCACCGCGGTGAGCAGAGCAGGGCCGGCGGCTACGGGCCGATGCACCTCACCGAGGTCGACGTGGCCCGGCTGCGCGAGGAGAACCCCAAGCTGCGCGAGCTCGCCGACCACCCGGCGCTGCACACGCTGCCGGAGGCCGCGGAGCTCGTGGGCGTTGCGGCGGAGACGCTCAAGAACGACCCGGAGCAGAACGTCCGCGCCGGGGCCGCGCTGCTCGCCGCCCGCGCCGAGCGCCTCGGCGGCGGCGAGCTCCCGAACGACCTCGGCGCCTGGTACCCGGCGATCGCCGACCTCAGCGGCAGCCCGCGGGCCAGCGGTGCGCAGGACTTCGCCGACAGCGTCTACGACGTGCTCGGCCAAGGACGTGCGCGCACCACCTCCAGCGGGCAGCACGTCGCGTTCGCACCGATCCCCGAGGTGGAGCCCGACCGCGACCTCTCCGCGAACGCTCTCGCCGAGGACGAAGCGGAAGCCGAAGCCGAAGCCGAGTGCCCGGATTCGCTGGACTGCCGCTTCATCCCCGCCGCCTACGCGCCGACCGACCCGGAGGACCCCGCAGCCGGGTACGGCAACTACGACACCGCCGAGCGGCCCGACGACGTCGAGATCGACTCGATCGTCCTGCACGACACCGAAGTTGCCTACCAGACCACGATCTCGCTGTTCCAGGACCCGGCGCACGGTGCCGCCTCGCACTACGTGATCCGGTCGTCCGACGGCGAGGTCACGCAGATGGTGCCCACCGAGGACATGCCGTGGCACGCCGGTAGCTGGGACCGGAACATGCACTCCATCGGCATCGAGCACGAGGGCTGGGCCAACGAGGGCGGCACCTGGTACACCGAGGCGATGTACCGCTCGTCGGCGGAGCTCGTGCGGTACCTGGCTGAGAAGTACGACATCCCGCTGGACCGCGAGCACGTCGTCGGCCACGACGAGGTCAGCGCCGACAAGCCCGCCGGTGCCGGGGCCGAGCACTACGACCCGGGCCCGTACTGGGATTGGGCGCACTACATGAACCTCGTCGGGGCACCGCTCGACGGCGAACGAGGTGAGGGCGAAGCGGTGACCATCCACCCGCGCTTCGCCACCAACCAGCCGCCGGTCACCGAATGCCCGGACGGCGCCTGCCAGGAACTCCCCGCGCAGCCCGCGAACTTCCTGTACCTGCGCACCGAGCCGCGCGATGACGCACCGCTGCTGAGCAACCCGGCGCTGCACCCCGACGGCGAACCCGGCACCACCCGCATCGAGGACTGGTCGGCCAAGGCCGCCACCGGCCGGGGCTACGCGGTCGCCGAGCGGCGGGGCGACTGGCTGGCGATATGGTTCGGCGGCGAGAAGGCGTGGCTGCGCGACCCGGGCGGCGAGAACACCTCTCCCGCCGAGGACGCCGACCTCGTCGAGGCCCGCCGCGACGGCATCCCGACCTACGGCATGGCGGCCCCGTCGCCGGGCGAGTACCCGGAGGGCATCGACCCCACCTTGATCGACCCGCTGCCGTACACCATCCCGGCCGGGCAGGTGTACGTCGCCGGAGACGGCGTGGACGCCACGGACTACCACGTGGGCTACGACGGTCTCGACGACCCGAACAACCACGTGGTCATCAGCGGAGCCGAGCAGTACGTGCGGATCTCCTACCACCACCGCTGGGTGTACGTGAAGCGTTCGGACGTCAAGCCGGTCGCGTGACACCCGGTGCGTGCGGGGCCAGCGCGGCGGTGAGGCCGAGCAGGGCGAGCCCCGCGGTCGGGAAGAGCACGCTCCAGGGCGCGGTTTCGGCGTAGTCGATGGACTGCGCGAGGATCGCGCCCCACTCCGGGGAGTCGTGCGGTGCCGCGAGCCCCAGGTAGCCGAGGCCCGCGAGGGCGAGGGCGTTGTGCGGCAGCCGGATCAGCGCGTGTCGCAGGACCGGCGTGAACACCGAGGGCAGCAGGTGCCGGGTGATGACGTGGGCCCGGCTCGCTCCGGTGGCGATGGCGGTGCGGACGAATCCCGAGGCGCGCACTTCGGCCGTCAGGGTCCGGGCGTGGACCGCCAGGGGGATCCAGGCTACCGAGCAGACCGCGACGACGGCGCTGAGCATCCCCGGCCCGGCCACGGCCGCGACCACGACGCCCGCCAGCACCGGAGGCACCGCGTTGAGGACGTCGGCGACACCCGCGCGGGTGCGGGTCATGCCCGAGGCCAGGCCGACGACCAGCGCCACCGCGCTGACCACCAGTGATCCTCCGATGCTGAGCAGCGCGCCGTGGCCGAAGCGGGCGAGCAGGTCGCGCCCCAGCGAGTCGGTGCCGAACGGGTGCGCGGACGTCGGGGCCTGCAGCCGGTCGGTCAGCGCGATCGCGTTCGGGTCGCGCAGCAGCCCGGCCAGCACGGCGACGGTCAGCGCTCCCGCCGCCACCAGCGCCCAGCGCGCGCTCCCGGCCGAGTCCGATGTGGACTGCGGGATGCCGGTGCTGCGCAAGGCGGGTCCCAGCATCCACCGGTGCGCGAGTACGCCGAGGCCGCCGAACGCCAGGCCCAGCAACGCGAGCACGATCACGCACCCCTGCACCAGCGGCAGGTCCTGCGCGAGCACGGCGTTCAGCGCGGTCGCGCCGAGGCCGGGGATGGCGAAGACCGCCTCGACCACGATCCCCGAACCGAGCAGCCCGACGAACAGCAGCACCAGCTGCGGGAACGCCACGGCCACCGAGCGCCGCACCACGGCCCGCAGCATCACGCGCCGGCGAATCCCGTTGGCCCGCCACACCCGCACCCACGGTTCGGCCAGCGCGCCGTCGATCGCGCTCGCCAGCACCCGGCCGAGCGCACCGGCGGCCGGAAGCCCCAGCGCCAGCGCGGGAAGCGGCATGTTCGCCGGACCGGACCAGCCCGAGGTCGGCGCCAGCCCCCAGTGCACGGCGAGCAGCACCAACAGCCCGGTGGCCAGCAGGAACTCGGGCAGCGCGGCGAGCACGGCGCCGGTGGCCAGCGCGCCCCTGCCGACACGACCCGATCCCCGGGCGGCCCGCCACAGGCTCGGTGCCAGCACCAGCAGGGCGCACACCAGCGCCGTCAGCGCGGCGACGAGGGCCAGCGTCACGGAGATGCCCGCGGCCCGGCCGAGCGAATCCGACACCGGGACGCCGCTCACCCAGGAACGCCCGAAGTCCCCGCGCACCGCACCCGCCAGCCAGCTCAGCACTCCGGTCACCGGGTCGTCGGGGATGCCGACGTCGCGCCGGATCGCGGCGAGCACGGCCGGGTCGAGCTCCTGCTCGGCGGAGCGGGCGCGCAGCACGGTCTGCGCCGGGTCGTCGCCGCGCAGCCACGGCAGCGCGCCGACCACGAACGCGGGGACGAGCACGGCGCCGGCGGTGACGAGCAGTCCGCGCAGCACCGTCCTCATGCGCCGTGCGAGGTTTCGACGGTGATCAGCCTCCGGTCGAAGCTGTCCTCGGCGACGCCGCTGACGCCGGGCGCGACGCCGATGCGACTGCGCTCGTGCGCGATCGGGACGATCGCGTCGGTGCCGAGCACCCGCTCGGCGATGCGCACCGCGGCGCGTTCGCGCTCCTGCGGGGGCGCGCCCTGGGCAGCCTCGACGGCGGCGTCGATGGCCGGATCGCACAGCCGCGACAGGTTGTACCCGCCGTCGCAGGTCCAGTCGCTGCGCAGGTAGCCGACGGGGTCACCGGTGTCCACCGAGTAGTTGCGGGCGCCGATCACCACGTCGTAGGCGCCGGAGAGCAGATCGGACTCCATCGTGGAGAACTCCTGCACGACCACGTCGGTCACCTCGAAACCGGCCTCGCGCAGGTCCTCGGCGACCACCGAGGCGATCTCGGGCAGTTCCGGGCGCTCGTCGTAGGTGGCGATGCGGATGCGGCCGCGCGGCTGGGCCGCTGGAGCCGGAGGCGGTGGGGCGGCGGTCGCCCAGGGGCTCGCCGGGCCGAACAGCCCCCGCGCCGGATCGGCCTGGCCCGCGTAGACGCCCTCGGCGATGCGGGCGGGGTCGATGGCCTGCCGCGCCGCCGCGCGCATCACCGGGTCGGCGAACACCGCGGAGCGGGTGTTGAGGTGCGCGCCGATCAGCCGGGGCAGCGGCACGTCGAGGACCTCGTTGCCCTCGACGGCGGGCAGCTGCGAGACGGGCACGGTGTCGACGACGTCGACCTCGCCCGCGCGCAGCGCGTTCGCCCGGCTCACGCCGTCGGCGATGAACCGCGCGTCCACACCGGACGCCTTCGGCGCCCCGTCCCAGTAGCGGGGATTGGCGTTGAGCGTCGCGCCCGCGGCGCCCTGCACCGAATCCAGCACGTAGGGGCCGGTTCCGGTGCGCACCGGGTTCGGCGACGCCGGGTCCGCGTAGGCGGCGGGGGCGAGGATCGCCAGCTGCGGAGCGGTGAGCCGCTGCGGCAGGATCGGATCCGGTCGCGCGGTGGTGATCTCCAGCGTCCTCTCACCGGCGGCCTTCGCCGTGAGCTGCACGCCCTTGAGCGCGCGGGGCGGGGTCGTGGCGGCGACGACGTGGTTCAGGGAGGCGGCGGCGTGCTCGGCGGTCAGCGGTGTGCCGTCGTGGAAGGTGACGCCAGAGCGCAGGTTCAGCCGCAGCGTGCGCGGGTCGGCCTGCTCCCAGCTCTCGGCCAGCGCGGGCCGCGCGGTGCCGTCGCGGTCGAGGACGGTGAGGGTTTCGGCGGCGCCGAGCTTGGTGAGCAACAGCGCGTCGTCGCTGTGGGGCGAGAGGTTCGCGACCGGCTGGAACGACATGGCCACGCCCAGCCGGTCGTCCGCACCACCGCCGGGAGCGGCGGCGAAGCAGCCGGAGAGCACGAGCGCGCCGGCTAACAGCGCGGCGACGCGGGCGAGTCCCTGGGACATGGGGAGTGGACCTCCTCGGGCGCGGAAGCACCCAGATTAATGAGAACGACTTTCATTCCTGTACCGCCTGGCGAGTATCAGCAGCGTGAGACCACCCACAGCCGGCAGCAGCGCCAGCACCGACCACGGCACCGGCGCCGACGGGCCCGGACTCGCCGCCAGGTCGAGCAGCCCGCCCGCGACACCGCTACCCACGAGCACCGCGAGACCACCCGCCGAAGACAAGAACCCGTAGTACGAGCCGAGATTGCGCCCACCGGCCATTCGGGGCACCAGGTCCTGGGCCACGGGAACCGCCAGCATCTGCCCGAAGGTCAGCAGCACCACGAACAGCACCGCCGGGAGCAGCGACACCGCGCCGGGCAGCGTCCACGGCGAGAACACCGCCACGACGGCGAAAGCGAGGCTGAGCAGGCCGAAACCCAGCGGTAGCGCGCGATGCGCGCCGAACCGGTGCCGCGCCCACGCCGCCAGCGGCAGCTGGCCGACGACGACCACGACCGCGGCGAGCGCGAACATCCAGCCCAGCGCCCAGTCCGCGCCCACCCGGCCCAGCTCCACCGGCAGCGCCAGGTAGAGCTGGTTGTAGCTGAGCAGGTAGGCGCTGTAACCGGTGGCGAAGACCAGGAACGTGCGGTTGCGCGCGATGTCGGCCCACCCGGCCAGCAGCGGTCGCCGTTCGGCGTGCGGTCCGCGCGGCAGCCACCGCGCGTGCGCGGTCAGGACGACCGCGAAGACCGCGGCCGCGACCGAGCAGGTCAGTCCGAAGTCGACGCTGAGCAGGACCGCGCCGAGCAGCGGCCCGGTCACCGCGCCGACCTCGCCGCACACGGCGAACAACCCGAACAGCTCGGTCCGGGAGATCACGCCGCGCTCCTCCAGTTCCGCGCCCTGCACGGCCAGCGCCGATTCCACCGCGGGCGAGAACAGCGCCGCGGCGAGCCCGATCAGCACGGTTCCGACCAGCACGGTCGCGAAGTCTCCCGCCGCGGCCAGCACCAGGAATCCGGCGATGCGCACCGAACATCCCGCGAGCACCGCGGGCCGGACGCCGAAGCGGTCGGCCAGCGCGCCGCCGATCGCGAACATGCCCTGCTGGCTGAAGGTGCGGACGCCGAGCACGATGCCGATCGCCCAACCCGCCATCGCCAGGTCGTCGGCCAGGTGCGTGGCCAGGAACGGCACCACCAGGTAGAAGCCGATGTTGAACGCCAGCTGGGTCAGCAGCAGCAGGCGGGCGAGTCCGGGCAGCACGGCCAACCGCGCCAGCAGCGACCACCGGCCGCGCCGGGTGTCGGCGGCGGTCACGCGCGCGAGGTCGGCAGGGCGATCTCGAAGTGGACGATCGCTTCGCCTTCGCCGCGCGCGTCGTGGACCTCCTTGGCGAGGCTCCGCCAGAAGGGTTCCGCGCCGTCGATCTCGGGGTCGGTGTGCAGGTAGGCGGTGTCGTAGCCGGATTCCGCGGCGAACTCGCAGCACTTCTCGACCAGCGCGCGGGCCAGCCCGTGCCTGCGGTGCGACGCGCGGACGTAGGTGCGCACCAGCTGCGCGGTGGCGCCGCGCGCGTAGTGCTCGGCGAGCCACAGCGGGTTCGGCGGGCTCTTCGGGCCACCGGCCCGCAGGCCGGCGGTGGCCACGACCTCACCGCCGAGGTCGGCGACGAACAGCGCCTGCCCGGGAGTGCGCAGGTAGGTGCGTTCGAGGTCGATCACGTCGGCGTGCCACTCCGGCACGTAACCGGAACCCATCTCGCGGTAGAAGGTGTCGAGCATCAGCGCGCGCGCACCCTCGACGTCCTCCGGGCGGGCCTGCCGCAACGCGTAGTCGCCGATCCGCTGCACCTCGTCCACGTTCCCCCCTAGGTCACGACCAACCCCTCCGAGGTTAATCACTCCTCGATTGCTGTTGCAATGAGGTGGCAACAAAAGGGGTGTGCGGTCAGGACCGGCGCTGGGCCGCCTGGTCGAGGAGCTCGCCCACGGTGCGGCTTCCGGCGGCGGTGTCGCCGTTGAAGCGGCGCAGGATCTCGATCCGCGCCTCGGCCGCCTGACCCTGCGCGACCTGCAGCAGCAGCAGGTCCTTGTCGGCCGACGGCAGATCGGTCACCCAGGCGCCGAGCGCCTTGGGGTCGAGCCGCTCCTGCAGCGGCGTGCTGTTCTCGGCGGCCACCTCCAGCAGGTCGTCGTCCAGCCGCAGGAACTCCGCGAGCGCGGTCTGCGCGGCGGTGAGCTGCGTCAGCCCCGGCGGCACGACCGGTTCGAGCTCCTCCTCGGCGCTGGTGTCGAAGGCGAACTCGTCGCGCTCCCACGTGCCGTAACCGGCCAGCCACGCGAGGTACAGCGGACGCAGGTCCCCGGCGGCGATCTCGTCGCGGACACCGGCCAGCCGCGGCAGCAGTCCATCGTGGCCGGTCGAGCCGGAGGGCTCCTCGTCCTCGCTGATGAAGTCCAGCACCACGTGCTCCTCGGAGCTCCAGACGTCGACGCGCTCGGCGACCTCGAACTCCTCGGCGATCGCGTCGTCGAGGTCCCCGCGCGGGACGCGGATCATCAGCCGGTGCGCGCCCCAGCTGGTCACGTGCAGGTGCGCGTCGTAGTAGGACTCGATCAGCACGTCGGGGTCGCCGCGGAAGTCGTCCTGCTCGTAGGTGGCGACGAAGGCGGTGTCGCTGATGACCGCCCGGCTGGACAGCTCCCGCACCTCGGCCTGCTCGTCGTCGCTCAACGGCCGGTCGACCGCGAGGAACTCGTAGTGCTGGTACTCGGTCACCGAAAATCCTCGCAGCTCTTGGGGAACACCGGGCCGCCAGGCTACTCACCGGTGGTGCCCGGCCGGGGAACGCCTCGAATCATCCGTGCTTCGCCCGTTGTGATTACTGGCCGCGAACATCACCCAGGGCGCTGGTATGTATCGATTTCGGGCGAACCGGACGGGTTCGCCTTCCCCGAAACACCTTCATTCTTGGAGGAACAATCATGAGACGCGCTCGCTGGATGCTGGGTGCACTCGGCGCGATGGCGGTCTTGTCGGTCGTGCCCGCGCCGTCGGCCTCGGCCGATTCCGTGCTCGTCACCAAGATCACCACCGTCGCCGACAAGTCCCGATGGGTGGTCAACGGACCGGACTCGGTGATCCGCACCGTGCAGCCCCACTCGGCCGCGCAACCGCGTTCGGCCGATCAGTGGGTCATCGCCAAGCGCCCCGACGGTGCGATGACCATCCAGAGTCAGGAGAACCGCCAGTGCGTGACCGCGGAGGCGCGCTCGGGTGGTGAACTGCGCACCGCCGAATGCGATCCGGCCAACGCCGCCCAGGTCTGGACGATCAACCGCCGCAACGACGGCACCGTCGTCATCAGCCCGAAGTCCACGCCGCGACTGGTCGTGGCGATCCAGCAGCCCCCGGCCAAGAACGGCGCACTGCAGCTCACCGAACGAGAACAGGTCACCAGCAATTCCACGAAACCCGATCACAACACCATGGACACCCAGTCGTTCAAGCTCGACATCTGAGCGGACGGAGAAGACGGCTGCCCCACCGGAATTCCGGTCGGAGCAGCCGTCTTCTCGTGCGCGGGGACGGTTGTCAGGGCAGCAGCGGCAGGTTGAACGCCGGGTGGACGACGCACTCCCAGCCGCGAGGCTCAGCGGGAGTTCGCCGAGAAGTTCACGAGTGAGCGCGCCTGCCTGAGACCCCAAAGATCGGGTTCCCGCGCGCTGGGGGACTTGTGCGCGGGAACCCGACCTCATTTGGGGGCGTCCGTTCCGGTGCGCGGCATGGGGGGGTGGCCGAACACCGGGTTTCGGACGGGGGGTTTCGGCAGCGGGGTCAGGCCCGGGGTGGGGCGTGCCCACCACGAATCAGACCCGGCTGGGAACCTTGTTCAGGCCGTGACGGCGAGCCACTTGGAGCGGCCGGCGTGCGTGGGGATCCAGCAGCCGTTGCCCTCCGCGCCGGTTTCCAGCAGCGGTTCCGGCATGTGCAGGAGCTCGTCGATCACGTCGAGGGCGGGTCCGTTGGTTCGCCACAGCACTCGGCTGGGGAACAGGACGTCGGGCTCGTCCGCGGGGATGCGCGCCGCGTCGGCGTCGTTCTCGCCGAAGAGCTGCAGGATGTCGAAAACCCCGTGGTGCACGCGGATTCCGACCACGGCGACCAGGCTTCCGCTGGCATCTCGGGGATGCGTGAACTGGAAGTCGCGGGCGACCAGGGCTTGCAGGCCGTTGGTTATGTCGTTCATGGCGCCACCGTTGTTCGTCGTAGGGGCTCAGACCATGTGGCGACCAGTTCAGACGATCAGATCGTCGAACTCGCCGTCCTTTGCTCCATTGAGGAACGCTGCGATCTCGTCCCTGCTGTAGACCAGTGCCGGGCCCTCCGGGTAGCGCGAGTTTCTGACAGCAACCCCACCGTCGACCAACGGTGCCAGCTCCACGCAGTTACCCACCGCTCCGCTGTGGCGGCTCTTGCGCCAGTCAGCGTTGGGAAGCTGCTTCGCGGGCATGCCGTTCTGGATGTTCGTCATCCGAACCCCACCCTTCCCCGACTCTCATCTTGCACGGATCACCTGCACGTGCAGTTGATCGTGCAGCAGAAGGTATCAGTTGCAGATGCACGATTGAATGCACGTGCAGTGCGCTGAGAGCGTGATCACACCGCCAGGTGTAACGCCCACGGCGGCACTCGGTGCCGACCGCGTGGCGAACGGTCGTCCTTGATCGCCCGAACGGGCGAGAAAACTGGGAAATTCCCGGTGGGGCTCAGAATTCCCGGAGGCGTTCCTGCATCAGCTTGCGGGAGCCCTCCGGAGTCAGCGCGTCGACCGCGAGCCGGTGGCTGACCTTGCTGTAGGTCTCGACTTCCTCGGCCTTGTCCAGGTACAACGCGCCGCAGAGGTGTTCCAGGTAGACGATGTCCGGAATCTCCGGCTCGGCGAACCGCAAGATCGTGTAGGCGCCTTCGGCAGCGGAGCGCCCGAGCGAGAAGGGCAGCACCTGGAGGGTGACCGTGGGCAGCTTCGTGGAGTCCAGGAGGGACTCGATCTGCTCGCGCATCACCGTCTTGCCGCCGATCGGCCGGTGCAGGACGGACTCGTCGATCACGGCCCACACGCGCGGCGACTTGGGCTGGGAGAACATCCGCTGCCGCTGCATGCGCAGCCGGACCCGGCGGTCGACCTCTTCGTCCTCGACCTCGGGGCGCCCCTGGGTGGCGACGGCTCGCGCGTAGCGCTCGGTCTGCAGCAGGCCCGGGACGAACTGGAGCTCGTAGGTCTGGATCCGGGAGGCGGACTCCTCCAGGCCGACGAAGTCCTGGAACCACGGCGCGATCAGGTCGTTGTAGCGGTTCCACCAGCCCGGCTCGTTGGACCGGCGCACCAGGTCCAAAAAGGACTCGCGCTCGGACTGGTCGTCCACTCCGTACAGGCTCAGCAGGTCGGCGACGTCGCGTTCCTTGAAGCCGACGCGACCGAGCTCCAGGCGGCTGATCTTCGAACCCGAACCGCGGATGGCGTACCCGGCGTCCTCGCGGGAGATCTGCTTGGACTCGCGCAACCTGCGCAGCTGGCTGCCCAACACGAGACGGCGGGCCGTGGGGCCGCTTCCCGTGGCGCTGTCCGGGGCCACGCGAGACCTCCTGCAGGGGGTTTTAGGACGTTCTACGTCCCACTGTCGACGCGAAGTGGTTGAACGTTACGGGAGGCGATAGTAGTGGAATACGGCCGCAGGTCTAGTAGCTTCCCCGGTTCGGACGATCTTGCGCAGGTCAACGGGGTGAAATCAACGGATTGCGGAGCGTTGAAATCCGCTCGAAATCCGTCTGCGGGGTCGATCAGCGGTGGAAATCACTCGTGCGGGGCGGTCCATCCGCTGAAAAGCACTCGATAGGCTCGTCGATGTGCTGACTTTGTCAACGGTGAATGTAAATGGTTTGCGTGCCGCCGCGAAGAAGGGATTCGTCGAGTGGCTCGCGGAGACCGGTGCGGATGTGATCTGCATGCAGGAGACCCGCGCCGAACCCGACCAGCTCACCTCGGAGGTGAGGGAGCCCGCAGGCTGGCACGCGGCCCTGGCCCCGAGCTCGGCCAAGGGCCGCGCGGGCGTGGCGATCTACAGTCGCACCGAACCGGAGGCCGTCCGCATCGGTTTCGGCTCGGCGGAGTTCGACGACAGCGGCCGCTACCTGGAGATCGACCTCCCGGGCATCACGATCGCCAGCCTCTACCTGCCCAGCGGTGAGGTCGGCACCCCGCGCCAGGACGAGAAGGAGCGCTTCATGAAGGAATTCGGCGAACACCTCGCCGGACTCCGCGAGCGCGCCTCCTCCGCGGGCCGCGAGGTCGTCGTCTGCGGCGACTGGAACATCGCCCACCGCGAGGTCGACCTGAAGAACTGGAAGGCCAACCAGAAGTCCGCCGGTTTCCTCCCGGAGGAGCGGGCGTGGCTGACCGAGGTCTTCGAGTCCGGCTACACCGACGTCGTCCGCCACCTCCACCCCGAAGGTCCCGGGCCGTACTCGTGGTGGTCCTACCGCGGCAAGGCCTTCGACAACGACTCGGGTTGGAGGATCGATTACCAGGTCGCGACCCCTGGACTTGTCGAGCGCGCGACCAAGGCGGTCGTCGAACGCGCACCCAGCTACGACAAGCGCTGGTCCGACCACGCCCCGGTGACCGTCGCCTACGACTTCTGATCGCGGCCGAGTCGGTTCGGGAATGGTGGCGGATGGGTCGTCGCCGGCACGGGTGATGGGTGTCTTGCGGCACACTGATCGTCGTGCCGGGACGACACCGCGGCCCGCGACCCGGCAGAACTCCTCGACGCACATCGTTTTCCGGTCAGGGAAGACTTCGAGGAACATCTCTGGGCAACGATCTCGACGCCGTCTACGGCCCCCGTCTCTTAATCAGCCCGCATGCCACCGAGTGGCCGAACTGGGGCCCGGACCGAGTCCAGCGGTGGCTCGGTTATCTTGCAGCTCACCTGACTCGGCTCGGCAGCTGTGATCTCACTTGGTGGCGTCTCGGCACTGGCATTGATAACATCACCCGTGCCGTTATCATTACTTGCCTTGTCGGCTGGTCGGGTTGGTTTGCGGGTGCTCTCATGAGCCCGATGACCGTGAGTTAATCTTCCGTCTCCGGTGTTCCGTTGGTGCTCCTTTATGTGCGCCAACCGGGGTCGTTGCTGCTTTTGTGAATGTGTCAGGACACCACGGCAAGAGCCAGAACGATTCCGTTTACGGCTTCGGCGGCGAATGCTGAGAGGCCTGACGTTCGCGGGGTTCAAGAAGGAGATGAGGTGCTCGTCGGGGTGGTTCTCGGTTTCTCGGCCGGAAGTTCGGAAGAGCTCGCAGGGACAACATCGATCACTATCCAAGTCGGCGCCTGGAATGCGGGCAGTATGGTTGAGGAAGGCTGGGCGGACTCTCGGGCGGGCTCGTTTTTGGGCTTGTGAATCTCGTGGCTCTGCTTCTCGGTGGTCGCCGCGACCCGGAGAAGTCCGTGAGTGCGTAGCAGCTCTTGATTGCTGACGGCGCGGTCACCCTCGTGCGTATAATTGCTGCGGCAATCACAGTGGGGAGTGTCGTCGGGTTCGTGGTGTTCGATCGCGCACCCACGTTTGCCGCGCAGCTTTGCATTGGGTTTCTGGTCGGAGCAGCGGATGGAGCGGTTCGCCTGCTTGGCTCTGCGTGGGGGATCGGTTCATTTTTGCGCGCCTTTGGCTCCCGCTGACCGGGCGCTTGCCTCGGTCCACGAAACGCTTCCTTGCCGTGGCGAATTGCGCCAAGCAGGTGCGGTCCACCAATTCCGCCACGCTCGGCTCCGTGATCATCTGGCCCGCCGGCATCAGAGGTAGTCGCCACCGGTCCGGTCTCGAGCTGCGCCTGGAAGTGGGCTCATCGGGTCTTTCGTCCCTGTTTCGTGCCGCGAAGCGCGCCGACACTGGATCCGAGGTCTGCGATGATGTGGAGGTCGACATGGCTGCTCCGAGCACTCCGCAGTGGCACGTCGTCGGGGGCTGGTTCGACGCGTGCAAGTGCGCGATTCCATGTCCGTGCTCCTTCGCGCAGCCGCCGACCTACGGCGACTGCAACGGCGTCCTGCTGTGGCACATCCGTGAAGGCAGTTACGGAGACACCGCCCTGGACGGGCTCAACGTCGCGATGCTCGGCTCGTTCGTCGGCAACGTGTGGAGCGGTGAGCACAGCGACGCCCGCGCCGCCATCTTCATCGACGAGCGAGCCGACGAATCGCAGCGCGCGGCGCTGCAGAAGATCTTCGGCGGCGAGGCAGGAGGCTGGCCGAAGCAGTTCGGCGAGATCTTCGGCCCCGAGATCGTCGCGATGGAGTACAGCCCGATCGAAGCGTCCATCGCCGATGATCTGGCCACCTGGAGCGTCCGCATCCCCGGCAAGGCCGAGGCGACCGTCGAAGCGCTGACCGGTCCCGCCAGCCCCGAAGGCGCACGTGTGGAGGTGCACAACCTGCCGGGCTCGGAAGTCGGACCGGGGCACGGAGCGGCCGTCTGGGGCAAGGCCACCGCGGACCGGGCCGACGCGTTCGGCTTCAGCTGGGACCGCTCCGGCTACTCCAGCAAGTACATCCCCTTCGACTGGTCCGGGCCGGACGCGGCATGACCGGCACTGCGCAGGCGCGCGGCGTCCCTTCGCTGCGGTCCTGGTCCGGGGTGGAGGTGGTGCTGGCCGCGGTTCTGCTGGCGCTGGCGGGGGTCTCCTGGCTGCTCAGCGGAGTCCTCGGCATGCCCGAGATGCGGATGGGGCTGCTCACCGGCATGGGGTCGGCCGAGATGATGTCGGGCGGACCGGCGCCCTTCGCCCTGTTCCTCGGTGTCTGGGTCGTGATGATGGCCGCGATGATGTTGCCGGCGATCACGCCGTTCACGATCGGGGTGTTCAGGCTGGTGCGGGCACGGCGGAGACGCGGAGTGCTGCCGCCCCTGACGTTCGGGTACCTGCTCGTCTGGACCGCCGCGGGCGTTGTCGCGTGGGCGGTCCTGCGCGGGTTCGACGCGATCGGCCACAGCACCGCGTCGGTGCGGGTCGGTGCTGTCGTGCTCCTGGTCGCCGGTGCGTACGAGTTCAGCCCGTTGAAGCGCTGGTGCTTGGTCCGCTGCCGATCACCGCTGGCGCTGGTGGTCAGGCATGGCGACGCGGTGGTCGGCGGAAGGCTGGGGGCGCTGCGGGTCGGCGTGCACCACGGCGGGTACTGTCTCGGCTGCTGCTGGGCGCTGATGGTGGTCCTGCTCGCCGTCGGTGTGATGAACCTGCTGTGGATGGCCGTTCTCGCCGCGGTGATCTCGATCGAGAAGGTGCTCCCCCGAGCGGAGATCGTCAGCTCCGCGCTCGGCGCGGTGTTGGTCGGTGCGGGCGTCGTCCTGCTGATCGCGCCCGGGTTGCTGGCCCCGATGGTCTGAAGCGTCCTCGCGCCGAACCGAAGCTCCCGTCGGCTCGTGTCCGCCCGGACTCAGGGCGGGCTTGACCTCCAGTTAGGTCGAAGTTCGACACTCGTCGCATGGTGAAGCCCGAAGAAGGCCCGATCCTCTTCCGGAACACGATGCGGATCACCGAGGGCCACTTGGACGAGTTCAAGGACGCGGTGCGCGAGGCGGTGGAGTTCGTCGAGGAGCGCGGTCCGCAGCTGATGGTGGACGTGTTCATCGACGAGGAGCGGATGCTGGCCTACAGCTACCAGCTCTACCGCGACTCCGATGCGATCCGGGAGCACTGGCGGCTCTCCGACCCCTACATCCGCGGCGTGATGGAGCACTGCGAGGTGGAGCGATTCGACGTCCACGGTCATCCCGACGACGCGGTTCGCGAGGGTCTTCGCCCGATGGCCGACTCCGGCACGCCGCTCACCATCACCGAACGCGCGACCGGTTTCGCCCGGTTCGCGTGAGGGGCGCGACGGGCGCGAGTTCGCGATGAATCCGCGCCCGCTCGAACTCACAGGTACGGCGTCGTGATCATCTCCAGGCCGTGGCCGGCGGGGTCTGTGAAGTAGACGCCGCGACCTCCGTGGTTGTGGTTGATCCGGCCCGGTTCGGCGCCGTGCGGATCGGCCCAGTGGTCGATGTCGCGCTCCTGGATGCGCGCGTAGGCGCGGTCGAAGAGGGCGTCGTCGACCAGGAACGCGTAGTGCTGCACCTGGATCTCCACCGGTGGTTCGGCGAATTGCAGCAGCACGCCGCCGTCGAGCTGGACGTTGGTGAACACGCCCCACGACGGGGCTTGTGGAACCTCGAAGAGCTCCCGGTAGAACCGCGCGGATTCCTCGCGATCCTTCGCGGCGATGATGGTGTGGTTGAACGTGACGCTCACAGATCTCTCCTCAGTGGACTGCGGTGCTCAGTCGTGGAGGAACGCGGGCTGAACGGATGTCGACGCGCTCGTCCGCCGTCGTCAGACGGGTGGGAGGAGACCTCCCCCTCCCGAACGAGAGGGGGAGGGGCGCGAGGCCCGCGGAGAGGTCAGCTCTCTACCGGGTAGCCAATCCGTGCATGGCTCAACGCCGCCCCGGTCATCATGAGATGAAAGCTAGCCGGAACGGCTCGTGATCGCAACGGTCCTGCTCGGCTCACCGGGTGGGTTCTGCACGATCAGAGATCGGTTGGGAACCTCTGCGAGGTGTGCGGTGAGGTGACTTGGGCTCCGTGATCAGGCACAATGAGGCGGGGAGGTGTCGACCATGCACGAGTTGATCGAGGCGAAGCGCGATGAGGTCGAAGCGCTTTGCCGGATGCTCTCAGTGCGTCGGCTCGACCTCTTCGGTTCGGCGGTGGGAACGGCGTTCGACGTCGACAGCGGTGACGTCGATGTGCTGGTCGAATTCGCGGTTGGTCCTGGGTTCGACTACTTCGGCACTTACTTCGACTGAAAGAGGGGGTTGGAGAACATCCTCGGTCGTCCGGTCGACCTCGTCAGCGCTGCGAGCATTCGCAACCCCTACTTCAAGCAGCAGGTCCTGGATACCAGGGAACTCCTCTCTGCAGCGTGACGTTCGGACGTACCTCTGGGAGGCGCTCCAGGCCGCAGAACTGATCGGCGAGTTCACCAAGGGTGAAGACTTCGCGTCGTACCAGGCGCAAGCCATGTCGAGCGGCAGTTCGAGATCATCGGTGAGGCTCTGAACCAGTTGTCGAAAGCCGATCGGGAGCTCGCCGAGAAGATCCCCGACCTACCTCGAATCGTGGCCTTCCGGAACATTCTCATCCACGGGTACGCCACAGTCGACGACGCCTTGGTGTGGCAAGTGCTCACCGACAGGCTTCCTCCTCTTTCCGATGTGTTGAGGAAGTTGCTGGAAGCCTGACGGCGCGCGGTCTCACCGCTTGCGGTAGGTGAGGTGTAGGACGCCGCTGTTGAAGGGTTCGGCGTCGGCCAGTTCGAACCGGGATGGGGAGAACTCGCCGTCGGACAGGGGGATTCCCGCGCCCGCCACCACCGGGTGCAGCTTGATGATCAGCTCGTCGATCTCGGGTCGCAGCGCGGCTGCGAGCTTCCCGCCGCCGCACAGCCAGATGCCCGCGCCCGGTTCGCGCTTGAGCTCGCGCACCTTCTCCAGCGGATCGGTGGAGACGAATTCGACGGTCGGGTCCGGGGTTTCGGTGATGCTGCGCGAGAACACGATGCTGCGCAGGTGCCGGTAGGTGCCCCTCGTGGTCCTCGGTGACCATAGCGGCGCGGCGATGAGTTCGGCGGCCCTTTTCCGTCTACCTCTTCGACGAGTCCGTCCGAGGAGGTCCGCGTTGATCGATCTGACACCCGCCTGCCACCGGCTGGCCGGACTGCTGAGCGCCGTGACCGACGACCAGCTGGACCTGCCGACCCCGTGCTCGGAGTACGCGGTCCGCGACCTCATCGCGCACGTCGACGAGGCCGCGCAGGGGTTCACCGCCCTGGCCTCGGCTCGGCCGGGCCCCGGCGACGCCCGAGCTCACGTGCTGGAGCTGGCCGACGCGTGGTCCGCGCCGGCCGCTTGGGCAGGCGAGACCGAGGTGGGCGGCGTGCCGCTGCGCAACGAGGTCTGGGGCCGCATCGCCCTCACCGAGGTGGTGGTCCACGGCTGGGACCTGGCGCAGGCCACTGGAGCGGGGTTTCACCTGCCCGAGGACACCCTGCGGGCGTGCTGGGCCCACGTTCGCGTGTTCGTCCCCAGCGCGCCGCTGCCGGAGCTGTGGGGACCTCCGGTCGAGGTCGCCGACGACGCGCCGCTGCTGGATCGGATCGTCGCCATGACCGGACGCGCTCCCGGCCTCAGCGAGCGATGTGCTCGTTGAGGGGAACTCCGGGGTCGCCCAAGGCTTGGCGGTCGATGGTGGTGCCGGAGGTGATGAGGGTCTTGATCTGCTCGGTGACGTCCCAGATGTTGACGTTCATGCCCGCCAGCACCCGGCCCTGGGAGAGCCAGAAGGCGATGAACTCGCGGGCCTCGACGTCACCCCGGAACAGCACCTCGTCGTACTCGCCCGGTTCGACGAAACCGAGGTACTCCATGCCCAGGTCGTACTGGTCGGTGAAGAAGTACGGCAGCTCGGAGTAGCTGGTGTCGCCGCCGAGCATCGACGAAGCGGCGACGGCGGGCTGGTTGAGGGCGTTGTTCCAGTGCTCGACGCGGATCTGCTTGCCCAGCAGCGGGTGGAAGGCGTTGGCCACGTCGCCCGCCGCGACGATGTTGGGATCACCGGTCCGCAGCGTGGCGTCGACCAGGACGCCGTTGGAGACGCGCAGCTTGGCCTCGGCGGCCAGTTCCACGTCCGGATCGGCGCCGACGGCGATCAGCACCGCCTGGGCGTCGATCTCCAGCCCGTCGGTCAGCCGCACCCCGGTGACCTTCCCCGACGGCGCGAGGATCTCGTCGATCGCGGTGGTGAAGCGGAAGGACACGCCCCGATCCCGGTGCATGGCGGCGAAGACCTCCGCGACCTCGCGGCCGAGGACGCGCAGCAGCGGCAGCTCGGCGGTCTCCACCACGGTCACGCCGACACCGGCCTGGCGGGCGGCGGAGGCGACCTCCAGCCCGATCCAGCCCGCGCCGACCACCACCAGGTCCTCGATGCCGGCCAAGGTCTCCTTGATGCGGTCGGAGTCGCCCACCCGGCGCAGGTGCAGCACGCCTTCGGCGTCGTGGCCGGGGACGGGGAGGG
>NZ_SMLA01000034.1:0-64211 GCF_004349225.1 Saccharopolyspora karakumensis | reverse complement strand
GAGTCGGGGGTGGCGGGTAGCGTTTCGGGCGTGAGCGACGGGTTGTTCGACGAGGGGCTTTTCGGGGCTGAGACCGAGGACAAGGCCGAGGAGAAGCTGGCCGAGAACGCGCCGCTGGCGGTGCGGATGCGGCCCCGCTCCCTGGACGAGGTCGTAGGGCAGCAGCACCTCCTGGTCGCCGGTGCTCCTCTGCGGCGGCTGGTCGAGGGGGCGGCTCCGGCATCGGTGCTGCTCTACGGGCCGCCCGGGACCGGGAAGACGACCCTGGCCAACCTCGTGTCGAAGGCGACCGGACGCCGGTTCGCGGCGCTGTCGGCGCTGTCGTCGGGGGTGAAGGAGGTCCGGGCCGTCATCGAGGAGGCCCGCCGCCGCCTCGGGCGGTCCGGCGAGGCGACCGTGCTGTTCATCGACGAGGTGCACCGCTTCTCCAAGACCCAGCAGGACGCGCTGCTCGGCGCGGTCGAGGACCGGACCGTGCTGCTGGTGGCCGCGACGACCGAGAACCCGTACTTCTCGGTGGTGGCGCCGCTGCTGTCGCGGTCGCTGGTGCTGCAGCTGCGCAGCCTGGAGGACGAGGACATCCGCTCGCTGCTGCGGCGGGCGGTCAGCGAGGAACGAGGACTGGGCGGATCGGTCGGACTGGCCGAGGACGCCGAGGAGCACCTGGTCGCGCTGGCCGAAGGAGACGCCCGCCGCGCGCTGACGGCGTTGGAGGCCGCGGCGGAATCGGCCGTGTCCAACGGAGCCGACGAGATCGATCTGGGCACCGTCGAATCCACCGTGGACCGAGCGGCCGTGCTCTACGACCGCGGCGGCGACCAGCACTACGACATCACCAGCGCCTTCATCAAATCCATCCGGGGCTCCGACGTCGACGCCGCGCTGCACTACCTGGCGCGGATGGTCGAGGCGGGGGAGGACCCGCGGTTCATCGCGCGACGCCTGGTCGTGCACGCCAGCGAGGACATCGGCATGGCCGACCCGACCGCGCTGCAGACCGCCGTCGCCGCTGCTCAGGCGGTGCAGTTCATCGGCATGCCCGAGGGCCGGCTGGCGCTGGCCCAGGCCACGATCCACCTCGCCACCGCGCCGAAGTCCAACGCGGTCATCGCCGCCATCAACGAGGCGATGGGCGACGTGCGCGCCGGCAAGGGCGGTCCCGTCCCGCCGCACCTGCGCGACGGGCACTACGCGGGAGCGCAGAAGCTCGGCAACGCCAAGGGATACCGCTACCCGCACGACAAGCCCGAAGGCGTGCTCGCCCAGCAGTACCCGCCGGATTCGCTGATGGGGCGCGACTACTACAACCCGACCCCGCGCGGCGCCGAACGCGCGCTGCACGACCGGGTCCCGAAGCTGCGCAACATCATCCGCGACGAGGGCTAGAGCCGTTTCGGAATGGGTTCGCCCGGCGGTGCGCCTGAAACAGCGGCTCCGCCGCGTTCTCCACCGGTACCGCCCGGTGTCCGAGGCGGTACCGTGCCGAACCGGGGAGAACGAGCGTGGAGGTCGATGTGAGCAAGGTCGTGGTCACCAGGACGGTGCCGGAGTCCGCCGTGGCGGTGCTGCGCGAGGTCGCCGAGGTGCGGGTCTGCGACCAGGACCGGCCGCTGACCCCCGACGAGCTCCGCGCCGCGGTCGAAGGCGCTGGCGGTGTCGTGGCGATGCTGCACGACCGCATCGACGCCGAGTTCGTCGAGGCCGCGGGACCGCAGCTGAAGGTCGTGGCGAACGTGGCCGTCGGGTACGACAACATCGACGTCCCCACCGTCACCGGGCGCGGCGTCACCGTCACCAACACGCCCGGCGTGCTCACCGACGCCACCGCCGACCTCGCCTTCGGGCTGCTGCTGTCGGTCACCCGCCGCCTCGGCGAGGCCGAGCGCCTGCTGCGCTCCCGCACGCCCTGGACCTTCCACCTCGGCTTCATGCTCGGCACCGGCCTGCAGGGCAAGACGCTGGGCATCGTCGGTCTCGGCGGCATCGGCCAGGCCGTGGCCCGCCGCGCCCGCGCCTTCGGCATGCACATCGCCTACACCGGACGCCGCCGCGCGGCGCAGGAGATCGAGTCCGAGCTCGACGCCCGGTACCTGCCGCAGGACGAGCTGCTGCGCACCGCCGACGTCATCTCCCTGCACTGCCCGCTCACCGAGAGCACCCGCCACCTCATCGACGACGCCGCGCTGAACGCGATGAAGTCCACCGCGATCGTCGTCAACACCAGCCGCGGCCCGATCGTGGACGAGAAGGCCCTGGCCGCGGCGCTCAAGGAAGGCCGCATCGGCGGGGCGGCGCTGGACGTCTTCGAGAACGAGCCCGAGGGCGACCCCGGCCTGCTGGAGCTGGACAACGTCGCCATCGCGCCGCACCTGGGTTCGGCGACCACCGAGACGCGCACCGCGATGGCCGAGCTCGCCGCGCGCAACGTCGCCGCCGTCCTGACCGGCCAGCAACCGCTCACACCCGTCACCGCGTGATCAACCGGTCACCGCATCGATACCTCCAGCGCGCGCCCGTCGCGTCCGACGCGGAAAGGCGCGGACCTGCGGTTCGACCCGGCGGCCCGGGTGCTTGTAGCTGGCGGATACACCGGTAACCTGGCGCACGATCAACGAACCGGCGCAGGTCGCCGGGTTCGACAAGGACATGACGTGGACATACGGGAGGGCACGTGACGCCCACGCAGATCGCCGCGCTGATCGTCGCCGGAGCGTTCGTGCTGCTGGTCCTGCTGCTGGCGGTGCCGCTGATCAAGCTCGGCAAGACCTTGGACGAGGCGAGCACCGCGATCAAGAAGGCGCAGGAGAACAGCGACCCCATCTTCACCGGCGCGAACACGACGATCACGCACGTGAACACGCAGCTGGAGCGAGTCGACGGCATCACCTCCAACGCCAAGACCATCAGCGGTAACGTCTCGGCGTTGTCGTCGCTGTTCACGGCTACACTGGGTGGTCCGTTGGTGAAGACGGCGGCGTTCTCCTACGGCGTGAGCAAGGCGCTGAAGGCCCGCCGGAAGCGCAAGCAGGAACCGACCGGACGGCACTTCCGCCGCAAGAACAAAGGGGGGCGCAAGTGAGGCGCCTTTTCTGGTTCGGCGCGGGCATCGCAGCCGGAGTCGCGCTGACCCGCAAGGTCAACGAGACCGCTCGGAAGGCGACCCCCACGGGGATGGCCGAGCAGGTCGGCGGCGCCATGCGCGAACTGGCCGGAGCGGTCGGCTCGTTCGGTGCCGACGTGCGCGCCGGGATGCAGGAACGGGAAGACCAGCTGCAGGATGTGGTCGTGAACGCGGACCAGGTCCGGCGGATAACCGCTGAGCACGACGCCGAGCGGCGAGCTCGTCGGGCGGGCCGCTGACGCAGGCGCCGCTCCGCGCCGCCGGCCGCTCGCCGACACCGACAGCCGTGTCCGTGACCTGACCCAATTCCCAAGGACTCCCAGTGCAGACCCACGACATCAACCACCGGTTCACCGAGCACTTCAAGGGCCGCGGCCACACCGTGGTGCCCAGCGCGTCGCTGATCCTCGACGACCCGACGCTGCTGTTCGTCAACGCGGGCATGGTCCAGTTCAAGCCCTACTTCCTGGGCGAGGCCCCGGCCCCGTACCCGCGGGCGACGAGCATCCAGAAGTGCGTGCGCACCGGTGACATCGACGAGGTCGGCAAGACCACCCGGCACAACACGTTCTTCCAGATGGCCGGCAACTTCTCCTTCGGCGACTACTTCAAAGAAGGCGCCATGGAGAACGCGTGGGAGCTGCTCACCAAGTCGGTGGCCGACGGCGGCTACGGCATCGACCCGGCCCGCCTGTGGGTGACGGTCTTCGAGAAGGACGACGAGGCCGCCGGGCTGTGGCAGAAGGTCTGCGGGATCCCGGCCGAGCGGATCCAGACCCGCGACGCCAAGGACAACTACTGGGACATGGGCGTGCCCGGCCCCGGCGGTCCGTGCTCGGAGATCTACTACGACCGCGGGCCCGCCTACGGCAAGGAGGGCGGTCCCGTCGTCGACGAGGACCGCTACATCGAGATCTGGAACCTGGTGTTCATGCAGGACATCAGGGGTGAGCTGCCGCCCAAGGACGGTCACCCGCCGATCGGCGAGCTGCCCACCAAGAACATCGACACCGGCATGGGCGTCGAGCGCGTGGCCTGCCTGCTGCAGGGCGTGGAGAACGTCTACGAGACCGACCTGGTCCGCCCGGTGATCGCCAAGGCCGAGGAGCTCTCCGGCCGCCGCTACGGTGCCACCCACGAGGACGACGTGCGGTTCCGCGTCATCGCCGACCACGCCCGCTCCGGCGTGATGCTCATCGGCGACGGCGTCACCCCCGGCAACGAGGCCCGCGGCTACGTGCTGCGCCGCCTGCTGCGCCGCATCGTGCGCTCCACCCGCCTGCTGGGCGTGCAGGAGCCGGTGCTGGGCGAGTTCGCCCAGATCGTGCGCGACGCGATGTCGCCGAGCTATCCGGAGCTGGTCACCGAGTTCGACCGCATCGACTCGGTGATGCGCAACGAGGAAGAGGCGTTCCTGTCGACGCTGACCGCCGGTTCGAAGATCTTCGACCTGGCCGTCACCGACCTGAAGAAGACCGGTGGCCAGACCCTCGCGGGCGACAAGGCGTTCCAGCTGCACGACACCTACGGCTTCCCGATCGACCTGACCCTGGAGATGGCCTCCGAGCAGGGGCTGTCGGTCGACGAGCAGGGCTTCCGCGATCTGATGGCCGAGCAGCGCAACCGCGCCAAGGCCGACGCCAAGTCCCGCAAGACCGGTCACGGCGACCTGTCGACCTACCGCACGCTGCTCGACCAGCACGGGACCACCGAGTTCATCGGCTACACCGACCTGCAGTCGCACAGCCGCGTGCTGGGCCTGCTCGTCGACGGCCAGCCCGCCTCCCGCGCCTCGGCCGGGACCGAGGTGGAGCTGGTGCTCGACCGCACGCCGTTCTACGCCGAGGGCGGTGGCCAGATCGCCGACACCGGCAAGCTGGTCGGCCCGGGCGTCGCGGTCGAGGTGCTCGACGTCCAGCGCAGCGTGCCCGGCCTGTTCGTGCACCGCGCGAAGGTCCTGGAAGGCGAGCTCGGCGTGGACACCACGCTGGAGGCCGCCGTCGACGCCCACCGCCGCCAGTCCATCGAGCGCTCGCACTCCGCGACGCACCTGGTGCACGCGGCCGTGCGCGGCGCCTACGGCAAGCGCGCGGCGCAGGCCGGTTCGCTGAACTCGCCGGGCCGGATGCGCTTCGACTTCACCGTGCCCTCCTCGGTGTCGGCCGACGTGCTGGCCGGGGTCGAGGAGGAGGTCAACGACTACCTGCAGACCGACGTCGAGGTCAACGCCTACACGACCAGCATGGACCGGGCCATGGAGCTCGGTGCGATGGCGCTGTTCGGCGAGAAGTACGGCGACCAGGTCCGCGTGGTCGACATGGGCGACTACTCCCGCGAGCTGTGCGGTGGCACCCACGTGCCGCGCATCGGCCACCTCGGCGTGGTCAAGCTGGTGTCGGACTCCTCGGTCGGTTCCGGCGTGCACCGCGTCGAGGCGCTGGTCGGCATGGACGCGATGCGCCACATCAGCAAGGAGCACCTGCTGGTCACCCAGCTCGCCGAGCAGTTCAAGGTTCCAGCCGAGGAGCTGCCCGAGCGCATCCAGGGCGTGGTCAGCAAGCTGCGCAGCGCCGAGAAGGAGCTCGCGCAGCTGCGCATCTCCCAGGTGCTCAACTCCGCCGGTGAGCTCGCCGACAAGGGCACCGACGTGCACGGCGTGACGCTGGTGGCCGAGCAGGTCCCGGACGGCGTGGACGGCAACGCGCTGCGCGCGCTGGCCGGTGAGATCCGCGGCCGGCTGGGCTCGCGCCCGTCGGTGGTCGCGCTGTTCTCCGCCGAGGAGGGCAAGGTCAGCTTCGTGGTCGGCGTCAACGACGCGGCCCGAGACAAGGGCATCGCGGCGGGCAAGCTGGTTCCCAGCTTCGCCGCCGAGGTCGGCGGCCGCGGGGGCGGCAAGCCGGACATGGCCCAGGGCGGCGGCTCGAACCCCGCGGGCATCACCGCGGCCATCGGTGCGCTGCGCACCGGCGTCGACCAGGTGGTGGCAGGCGGGTGAACGAGCACCAGCAGGCGGATCCCGGCCCGGGACGTCGGCTCGGTGTCGACGTCGGGGCGGTCCGGGTAGGAATCGCGCTGAGCGATCCCGCTCCGATGCTGGCGACCCCGTTGGAGACGTTGCGACGGGACGAGGAAGGCGGCAGCGATCTCGCCAAGATCGCCGGCCTCGTCTCCGAGCACGACGTGGTGGAGATCGTGATCGGCCTGCCCAAGACGCTGGCCGGCAGGCACGGTTCCGCCGCGGAGATCGCGCAGTCCTACGGGGCTGCGCTGGTGGAGAAGGTCGCACCGGTTCCGGTGCGGTTTCACGACGAGCGGTTGACCACGGTGACGGCCAGCCGGAAGCTGTCGAAACGCGGCGTGCGGGGGAAGAAGCAGCGCGCCGTCGTTGACCAGGCGGCAGCGGTGGAGATCTTGCAGGCGTACCTGGACGGCCGGGGGCAGAGAACACGAGAGGAACTCCCGTGACCGATGATCTCGGACTGTTCGCGGACGAGCCCGGGGACCACCGGCGACGGCGCCCCGATCCGGAACGCTTCCGGCGTCGCAAGAGGCGCCGGTGGGTGACCGCCCTGGCCGGCCTGTTCGTGCTGGTGCTGGTCGGCGGCGGCGTGGGGTACGGAGCGCTGCAGATCATGCGGATCGGCGGCTACGAGGACTACGACGGCGAGGGCACCGGCAGCGTCGTCATCGAGGTCGCCTCCGGCGACACCGTGGGTGACATCGGCAAGACCCTGTCCGAGAAGGACGTGGTGGCCAGCACCAAGGCGTTCACCTCGGCATCGGCCGAGAACAAGCGGATCAACTCGATCCAGCCCGGTTACTACCTGATGCGCAACAAGATGTCGGGCAAGGCCGCGGTCAGCCACATCCTGTCGGCCGAGGCGAAGGTCGGCCGGGTCGACATCCGCGGCGGCATGCGGCTGGAGGACCAGGCCGCGCCCAACGGCGGCAACACCCCGGGCATCCTGACCAGGCTCGCCGAGGCGACCTGCGCGAACGAGAACGAGAAGTGCACCACCTCCGAGGAGATGCACACCGCGGCCGAGACCGCGGACCTGGCGACGCTGGGCGTGCCGGAGTGGGCCGTGGCCGACGCGTCCAAGGCCGAGCCCCGGCGCCGGCTCGAAGGCCTGATCATGCCGGGCATCTACGACGTCAAGCCCGGTGAGTCGGCCGAGAACGTGCTGCGCGACGTGGTCACCAAGTCGGCGGCGCAGCTGGAAGCGGCGGGTCTGCCGAAGCTCGCGGAGGGCAGCGGTCATTCGCCCTACGAGCTGATGGTCATCGCTTCGCTGACGCAGAGCGAGGGGCTGGAGAAGGACTTCCCGAAGATCGCGCGGGTGATCGAGAACCGGCTCGGCCAGCCCGCGATGAAGCTGGGACTGGACTCCACGATCAACTACCCGCTGGACAAGCCGACGCTGCTGACCAACAGCTCCGACCGGCAGCGCCCCGGCCCGTACAACACCTACCTGAACTACGGGCTGCCGCCGACGCCGATCTCGGCGTTCAGCAAGGAGGCGCTGCGGGCGGCCGAGCGGCCGGCCGAGGGCGAGTGGCGCTACTTCGTCAAGTGCTACCCGGACGGGACCTCCTGCTTCGCGAAGAACCAGCAGGAGCACGACGCCTTCATCAAGGAAGCGCAGGAACGTGGCGCTTTCTGATCAGCGGAGAGCGGCGGTGCTCGGCAAACCGGTCGAGCACTCGCTGTCCCCCGTCCTGCACGGCGCCGCCTACGACGCGCTCGGTCTGCCCTGGACCTACGAGCGCGTCGAGGCGGACGCCGAGCGGCTGGTGGAGTTCGTCGGCGGTCTCGGCCCGGAGTGGGCCGGGCTGTCGGTGACGATGCCGGGCAAGCGCGCGGCGCTGCGGGTGGCCGATGCGGTCGCCGACCGCGCCGAGGCGGTGGGGGCGGCGAACACGCTGGTCCACCGGCCGGACGGGAGCTGGTTCGCCGACTGCACCGACGTGGACGGCGTCGTCGGAGCCCTGCGGGTGGCCGGTGGTTTCACCGGCGGGCACACGGGCCTGATCCTCGGCGCCGGTGGTACGGCGGTGGCGACGCTGGCGGCGTTCGCCGATCTGGGCCTGTCCGAGGCGACGCTGGCGGTGCGCGAGCCGTCTCGGGCGGCCGAGGCGCTGGAGGCCGCCGAGCGGATCGGTCTGCGGGTCCGGGTCGAACGGCTCGACTCCATCACCCTCGCCGACGCCGCGACCAGCCACGACGTGGTCGTCTCCACGCTCCCGGCGGGCGCGGTGGACCCGCACGCGGCGGACCTGGCGAAGGCCGCGTGCGTGCTCGACGTCATCTACCACCCCTGGCCGACCCCGCTGGCCGACGCCGTCGGGGCCGTCGGAGGCCGGCTCGCCACCGGCCTGGACATGCTGCTGCACCAGGCGTTCGGCCAGGTCGAGCACTTCACCGGGCAGGCGGCCCCGCGGAGCACCATGCGGGACGCTCTGGCCGCGGCGACCGGTCACGCCCTGCCCCTCTAGGGGCTGTTCAGGGGTGGCTCTGCTTGGAGCCCCACACCTGAAGAGCGGCTCCGCCGCCTCCATGAACAGCTGCTAAGACCGACGAACGGCGGCGCCTCCGGGGAAGGAGGCGCCGCCGTCGTGTCGGTCCTGGATCAGTCCATGTCGGTCGCCACGAGCTTGGCGACCTCGTCGAGGGCTGCCTCGGCGCCCTCACCCTCGGCGGCCAGGATCACCTCGTCGCCGTGGGAGGCGCCCAGGGTCATCAGACCGAGGATGCTGCCCGCCTCGACGGGTTCGTTGCCCTCCTTGCGGATGGTGATCACCACGGGCTGGGACGCGGCCGTCTTGGCCAGCAGGGCCGCGGGCCGCGCGTGGATCCCGACCTTGCTCGCTACGGTGACCCGTCGTTCAGACATGTCCCTCCTTCGTCGGGGGCGGGGGCACCGGCCCGCGCCGCCTCACTTCTTCTCAGTGGCCGGCGCGGCGCCCCCACCGGCATTATCCGCATCGGTCGAGGCGCTGTCGTCCTCCTCGCGACCCGGGGTGCGCAGGTTCCACCTGGTGATGACGAACCGGAACACCACGTAGTAGACGACCGCGTAGCCCAGCCCGATCGGGATCAGCCAGATCGAGCCCTGGGAGATGCCGAAGTTGAGCAGGTAGTCGATCGCACCGGCGGAGAACCCGAAGCCGGAGTGGATGTCCAGCGCGTTGACCAGCGCCAGCGACGTGCCGGTCAGCACCGCGTGGATCAGCAGCAGCGGCCACGCGACGAAGATGAACGAGAACTCCAACGGCTCGGTGACACCGGTCAGGAACGAGGTCAGCGCGACCGAGATCATCACGCCGCCGACGACCTTGCGCTGCTCCGGCTTGGCCGACTGCCAGATCGCCAGCGCCGCCGCGGGCAGCGCGAACATGAAGATCGGGAAGAAGCCGGTCATGAACGTCCCCGCGGTGGGGTCGCCCGCGAAGAAGCGCGCGATGTCGCCCTTCTCGCCGTTGTAGTCGCCGAAGAGGAACCAGACCACGTTGTTCGGGATGTGGTGCAGCCCGAACGGCAGCAGCAGCCGGTTGATCAAGCCGTAGAGCCCGCCACCGATGACGGCCTGCTGGGTGACCGCGTCCGAGAAGGCGGTGAGCAGGGCGTCGAACAGCGGGAACAGCAGACCCATGATCACGCCGATGACGAGCATCGCCACCGCGGTCACGATCGGCACGAACCGCCGGCCGCCGAAGAAGCCCAGGTAGTCCGGCAGCTTGATGCGGTGGTAGCGCTGCCAGAGCCAGGCGGCCACCAGACCGGCGACGATACCGCCGAGCACGCCGTAGGGGCTCTTGTTGAGCGAGGTGCCCTCCTCGGTGCCGGCGATCTGGGTCAGCACTCCGTGCAGCACCAGGTAGCCGACCGCGCCGGACAGGGCCGTCGAGCCGTCGGCCTTCTTGGCGAAGCCGATCGCGACACCGATGGCGAACAGCAGCGGCAGGTTGTCGAACAGCGCGCCACCGGCAGCGCCGATGACACCGGCGACGGTCTGCAACCAGGTCAGGGAGGCTCCGAGACCTTCCGCGCCGAGCAGGTCGTCCTGGCCGAGCCGCTGCAGCAGCGCGGCGGCGGGCAGCACCGCGATCGGCAGCATGAGGCTGCGGCCGATGCGCTGCAGTTGCGCGAGTCCTCTGTTGCTCCCCTTCGCCTTGGCGGCGGTGGAACTCATCGGATACCTCCTGCTTGGTTCACCGGGGTTGGGAGATCATTGCAAACGATTTCGGTGGTGCGCTGGTTCGTCTTGTCCGGTTCTCGCCTCACGGCTCGCCCGGTTCGCGGTCGAGCTGCATGGTCACCTGGTATCGGTCACCGCGGTACCAGGACGTCATGTCCTCCACCGGCCGTCCGCGCGCGGTGGAGATCCGCCGGAACACCAGCAGCGAGCAGCCGGTCGGGATGCCCAGCAGGCGTGCGGTTTCGGCGTCGGCGTCGTCGGCCAGCACGGTCTGCGTTCCCGACTCCAGCTGGAGCCGGTACCGCTGGGACAGCAGCGTGTACAGCGAGGCGGTGAGGTCCTGGTCGAGCAGGTCGGGGACCGATTCCGGGTGGTACCAGCCGCGTTCGACGGCCATCGGCATCCCGTCGGCCTTGCGCAGCCGGAACAGCCAGAACGCGGTCTGCTGCGGTGCCAGGCCCAGCGCCTGCGCGGTGGCCGGGGGAGGAACGGCCTCGGCGGCGTCGAGCAGCACGGTCTCCGGGTGCATGCCGCGGCGGCGCATGTCCTCGGTGAACGAGGCCAGGTGCACCTGCCAGTCGATGCGCGGGCGCGTGGTGAAGGTGCCCTTGCCGCGCACCCGGACCAGCAGGCCTTCGGTGACGAGCTGGCCGATCGCCTCGCGCACCGTCAGCCGGGAGACCCCGTAGCGCAGCGCCAGTTCGCGCTCCGACGGCACCGCGGCGCCGTGCGGGAGCTCGTCGCCGGCCAGCTCACGCAGGATCTCCCGCAGCTGCACGTGTTTCGGCATCGGCCCGTCAGGCAGGCCGCGAGAGGCAGCGTGCCGGAGAGAACTCGGTTCTTCTCCCATGCCGCCTCCTGTCGTGCCACCCTGGCGTGAGCTCGCTGTCGTGAACTCGCCGCCGGTTCGGATGAGAACCGAGACCGGGCGTTGGTACTGTCCGGTCTAAACCAGTTGGTTGCGAAGAATGCGCCGTCATGCGATCAGGTGTCAACAAGGCTCTGCTTTCGTTGCCGCATCGACATCCCGTGGCGCAAGATCGTCGCGTCGCGGCCCTCCGGCCGCGGTGGCGAGAGCACGAAGGGAGCACGTGGTGGCTCAGGACAAGGCCGAGGCGATCCTGTCCGCGCTGGGCGGCGGGGACAACATCGTCGAGATCGAGCCGTGCATCACGCGGCTGCGCTGCGAGGTCGAGGACGGCTCGAAGATCGACGAGGCGGGCCTGAAGGCCGCGGGCGCGCACGGCGTGATGCTGCAGGGCACGGTCGTCCAGGTCGTGGTGGGACCGGAGGCGGACACGCTGGCCGGCGACATCGAGGACCTGATGTGAGCACCGAGGTCGGCAGTCCGGTAGCGGGTCTGACCACGTCGCTCAGCGACGTCCCGGACCCGGTGTTCTCGCAGGCCATGGTGGGACCCGGTGTCGCGGTGAAGCCGTCCGGCGGCGAGGGCGACGCGGTCGCCCCGGTCGCGGGCCAGGTCGTGACGCTGCACCCGCACGCGTTCGTCATCGCGGCGTCCTCGGGCGGCGCGGTGCTGGTGCACCTGGGCATCGACACGGTCAAGCTCAAGGGCGAGGGCTTCACGCTGCACGTCGGCAAGGGCGATGCGGTCGAGGCCGGGCAGAAGATCATCACCTGGAACCCGACGGAGATCGAGGCCCAGGGCTACTCCTCGATCTGCCCGGTGGTGGCGCTGGACGCCCCGGCGGAGTCCCTGGCGGACCTCCGCGAGGACACCCAGGTCCTCCCGGGAGACGTGCTGTTCACCCTCGAGGGGTGAGGCGGAGGGCGGTTCTGGTCTGAACCGGGCGCAGCGAACTTCGATCGTGGACGGTTCGGGCCGGTGCTGACCACTGCCCCGCGCGGGTGCCGACACGCGAGCCTTCGGGTCGTTCGTCCGCCGCGCGGGGCGGGAGCCCCGGCACCGTACCCGGGATGAGCGCGTTGATCGCGGCCGGAGCCCTCGCCGGATGGGCCGGACGCCACCTGCTGAGCCGACTCCGCCGCGGCACCGCCGTTCCGCCCGGCTGGTGCGAGGCGGGGGTGTCGCTGGCGTGGGCGCTGGTGGCCCTCCGGCAGCCGCCCGGGTGGTGGTTGCCGGTCCCGCTCGCGCTGGGCTGGCTCGCGGTCGTCCTCAGCGCCTGCGACCTGCGGGTTCGTCGTCTGCCCGACGCCCTGACCCTGCCCGCCTACCCCGTCGCCGCCGCGCTGCTCGTGGTGGTCGCGGCGCACCGGCCGGGTGTCGTGCTCGGTTCGGCGGCCGGGCTCGTCCTGCTGGGTGGGACGTACCTGGTGGTCAGGCTCATGTCCCCGCCCGCGATGGGCGCGGGGGACGTCAAGCTCGCCGGGGTCCTGGGCGCGGTGGTGGGTGCGGTGTCGGTTCCCGCCGTCGCCGGGGTCGTCGCGGTCGCGGCGGCGTTCACCCTGGTCGGCGCGCTGTGGAGGCGCGCGGGGGCGGTCGCGCACGGTCCGGCGGTGCTGGTTCCGTCCTGGCTGGTGACGCTGAGCTGGCCGTGACCCACCCGGGCGGGTTCCCCCAGGGCAGAGCGTGGCAGGATCTAAGTTGTGTTGCGCTGGATGACCGCTGGAGAATCGCACGGCCCCGCCCTCGTCGCGGTGCTGGAAGGCATGGTGGCCGGGGTCGAGGTGACCTCGACCGAGATCGCGACCCAGCTGGAGCGCCGCAAGCTCGGCTTCGGGCGCAGCCCGCGGATGAACTTCGAGGCTGACGAGCTGGAGATCATCGGCGGCGTCCGGCACGGCCGCACGCAGGGCGGTCCGATCGCGGTGCGCATCGGCAACACCGAGTGGCCCAAGTGGGAACAGGTCATGGCCGCCGACCCGGTCGACGAGGACGTGCTGGCCAACCTGGCCCGCAACGAGCCGCTGACCCGCCCGCGTCCCGGCCACGCCGACATCGCCGGCATGCAGAAGTACGGCTTCGACGAGGCCCGCCCGGTCCTGGAGCGCGCCAGCGCCCGCGAGACCGCCGCGCGCGTGGCCGTCGGCACCGTCGCCCGGCAGTTCCTGCGCCAGCTGTTCGGCGTGGAGATCGTCAGCCACGTGGTCAGCCTCGGCGGCGTGGACGCCACCGGCGAGGTGCTGCCCGGGCCGGACGACCTGGCCGCCATCGACGGGAACCCGGTCCGTGCCTTCGGCGACACCGCCACCGAGCGGATGATGGCCGAGGTCGACGCCGCGAAGAAGGACGGCGACACCCTCGGCGGCGTCGTCGAGGTCATCGCCTACAACCTTCCTCCGGGCATCGGCTCGCACGTGCACTGGGACCGCAAGCTCGACGCCCGCCTGGCCGGTGCGCTGATGAGCATCCAGGCGATCAAGGGCGTGGAGATCGGCGAGGGATTCGCCAACGCCCACCGCCGGGGCAGCGCCGCGCACGACGAGATCTACCCCGACCAGGGCGTCAACTGGGTCCGCCGCGACAGCAACCGCGCGGGCGGCCTCGAAGGCGGCATCACCAACGGCGAGCCGCTGATCGTGCGCGCCGCCAAGAAGCCCATCTCCAGCCTTCCGCGCGCACTGGCCACTGTGGACATGGTGACCGGCGAGCCCGCGCAGGCGATGCACCAGCGCTCCGACATCACCGCGGTGCCGCGCGCCGCCGTGGTCGCCGAGACGATGGTGGCGCTGGTGCTGGCCGAGGCCGCGCTGGAGAAGTTCGGCGGCGACTCGCTGCCGGAGACCCGCCGCAACGTCGAGGGTTACCTCGCCTCGCTGCGCGAGCGCGCGGAGAAGCGGCAGGTGCGGTGATGTCGCCGCGCGCGATCGTGATCGGCCCGCCCGGCGCGGGCAAGACCACCATCGGCAGGCTGCTGGCCGAACGCCTCGGCGTGACGTTCCGCGACACCGACGCCGACGTCGTCGGGAGCACCGGCCGCGAGATCGCCGACATCTTCGCCAACGACGGTGAGCCCGCCTTCCGGGCGCTGGAGGAGCGGGCCGTCGACACCGCGCTGCGCGAGCACGACGGCGTGCTGGCGCTGGGCGGCGGGGCGGTGCTCTCCGAGCTGACCCGCGAACGGCTCGCCGGGCACCCGGTGGTGTTCCTGTCGGTCGGGCTCGCCGAAGGCGCGCGCCGCGTGGGGCTGTCCAGCGCGCGCCCGCTGCTGGCCGGGATCAACCCGCGCGCGACGTTCAAGGCACTGCTGGACGCGCGCCTGCCGATCTACCGCTCGGTGGCCGCCGTGGAGGTCACCACCGACGAGCTCGAACCCGCGCAGGTGGTCGACCAGGTCGTCGACGACCTCGCGGCGCTGCCGTCTCGCTAGGGGGTGTTTCGTGGCGGAGCCACCTTCTCCTTCGGTGAGCGGGCAAGCAACTGGCACCCCTGAGGACCTCAGTTCTCCTACCCGCACCGCTCAGCAGTACGACCCCGATACTCTCCAGACAAGCCCGATTGCCGAAGGGACGATGATGACCGAGCCGGTTCGGATCAGCGTGAACGGCCAGCAGCCCTACGACGTGGTCGTCGGCCGGGGGCTGCTCGGTGAGCTGGTGGAATTCCTCAGCGGGGCGTCGAGCGTCGCGCTGGTGCACCAGCCCACGATCACCGCCACCATCGAGGCGGTCCGCGAGGAGCTGACCGAGGCCGGCATCGACGCGCACCGGGTCGAGATCCCCGACGCCGAGGACGGCAAGAGCCTGCAGGTCGCCGGGTTCTGCTGGGAGGTGCTGGGCAAGATCGGCATGGACCGCGACGGCGTCGTGGTGTCCTTCGGCGGTGGCGCGGTCACCGACCTCGGCGGGTTCGTCGCGGGCACCTGGATGCGCGGTGTGAAGGCCGTGCACGTGCCCACCACCCTGCTGGGCATGGTCGACGCCGCCGTGGGCGGCAAGGCCGGCATCAACACCGACGCGGGCAAGAACCTGGTGGGCCTGTTCCACGAGCCGAGCCTGGTGCTGTGCGACCTGGTGACGCTGGAAGGCCTGCCGCGCAACGAACTCCTGGCGGGCATGGCCGAGGTCGTCAAGGCCGGGTTCATCGCCGATCCGGAGATCCTGAGGCTCATCGAGGAGGACCCGGACACCGCCACCGACCCGAGCGGTGACGTGCTGGCCGAGCTGGTCCGCCGGTCCATCCAGGTCAAGGCCGACGTCGTCTCGTCGGACCTCAAGGAGTCGCACCTGCGCGAGGTGCTCAACTACGGGCACACGCTGGCCCACGCCATCGAGCGCCGCGAGCGCTACCGCTGGCGCCACGGTGCCGCGGTCAGCGTCGGCCTGGTCTTCGCCGCCGAACTGGCGCGGCTGGCGGGACGTCTCGACGACGAGACCGCCGACCGGCACAAGCGCATCCTCGATCTGCTCGGCCTGCCCACCACCTACGACCCGGACGCGCTGGGCTCGCTGATGGAGGGCATGAAGGCCGACAAGAAGAACCGGTCCGGCGTGCTGCGGTTCGTGGTGCTCGACGGTCTGGCCAAGCCGGAACGGCTGGAAGGCCCGGACCCGTCGCTGATCGCGGCCGCGTACTCGGTGATCACCGGTGGTGAGAGCAAGTCCAGCACGGAGGTTCTGCTGTGAAGGTCCTCGTCCTCAACGGACCCAACCTCGGCCGGCTCGGCAAGCGCGAGCCGAGCGTCTACGGCAGCACCACCTACGCTGACCTGGTGTCGATGTGCGAGAAGGCCGGCCAGGACCTCGGCGTCGAGGTCGAGGTCCGGCAGACCGACCACGAGGGCGAGATGGTCGGCTGGCTGCACGAGGCCGCCGACGCCTCCTGGCCGGTGGTGCTCAACGCGGGCGCGTGGACGCACTACTCGGTGGCGGTGCGCGACGCCGCCTCGCAGCTGACCGCTGATCTGGTCGAGCTGCACATCTCCAACGTGCACAAGCGGGAACCGTTCCGGCACACCAGCTACCTGTCCGACATCGCGACCGCGGTGATGGCGGGTCTGGGCGTGGCCGGGTACCCGCTGGCGATCCGCTGGCTGGCCGAGAACGCGGGGGAGTAGTGCGCGGCCGGCTGCCGTTATGCCTGGTCGCCGTCGCGCTGCTGGCGGGCTGCACGCAGGTCGACGGCAGCCCGGTGACGCAGGTGGTGCAGCGGCAGCGGCCGGTTCCGGTGCCGCAGCCGGTGGAGCTGCGGACCGCCGCCGAGCGCGGGAGCCCCGGTGTGGTGGCGGCGGGCGGGTTGCCCGCGCCGTACAACTACGGGCCGTCGGTGCTGTCCGAGGGCGGCCGGTACCGGGCGTGGTGGTGCAGTCAGCTGCCGGGGGTGGGGCCCGCGGGCGACGACGTCCTGCACGCCTCGGCGGCCTCGCCGGACGGTCCGTTCACCGAGGGTGCGGCGCCCGCGGTTCCGGTCTTCGCCGGTGAGCCGGGGCGTTTCGACGGGATGCACACCTGCGATCCGTCGGTGCTGCACGTGGGCGGCCGCTACTACCTCTACTACACGGGCGCGGCGGGCGATCACGCGCACGGCAACGCCATCGGGGTCGCGACCAGCGCGGACGGCATGGCGTGGACGCGCGGTGCCGCGCCGATCGTGACCGCGGCGGGCGAGGTCCCGCGCGGCAACGTCTACGGCGCCGGGCAGCCCTCGGCGGTGTTCGTGGACGGCTGGTTCTACCTGCTGTTCACCGACACCACCGCCAAGGGCGCCGGCTGGAACGGGGCCGGGCAGTTCGTGCTGCGCTCGCGAGACCCGTTGTTCGGCGAGGACGTCCAGGCGTTGACCGAGCGCGGCTTCCGGCCTGCCGGTGGCGAGCGCGGCCGGTCGGTCGTCGACGCGTTCAGCGCGGACTGGGCCTACTCGCCGACGCTGGACGCCTTCGCCATCGCGCACCAGACCACCGGCGGAACCCAGATCACCTTCTGGGACAGGGAGTTCACCCGCCACCCCTACGCGCCGGTGACGATTCCCGGGCCGTGGCAGGAAGGTCCGGGGCTGGTCCGCGACGGCGAGGGGTGGATTCGTCCATCCACATCGGACCCGTGCGGGACGGTGCCGCTCGACGTCCTGCGCGCCACCGCGCTCGCCCCGGCCCCCACCGACATCCGGCACTTCGGCCTCGACATCACCGATGCCGGCGGCTGCGGCACCGCTCCGCGAGCGGCACGGGCGCTGGACGGCGTCGCGGTGCCCTCACCGGTCCGCACGGTCGACCTCGTCCACGACGGTGCCAGGGTCCGGCTCGAACGCCGCTCGGTGGCCGAGACGGTCGCGGTGACGGTCCTCGACGACCGCCCGGACCCCGTGGACGCCCTGCCGGTGATCGCCGAGATCGCCTCCGGTGCCCCGGCCCTGCGCTCCCCGACGGGCGAGGTCGGTCTGCTCGACACCCGCGGCGGCCTGTGGCGGATCACCCCGGAAACCGCGCGGGCCAACACCTCTCCGATCGCCGACGTCACCGAGGCGCAGTGGCGATCCCATCCCGCCCGGGGCGACCTCCGGCCCTGACCCTCGCGCTCCGCCGAGCGAGGGGGTGAAAGGCCGATCAGGACGGTGCGCCCGGCTGGAGGGTCTTGACCGTGAGCTGCTCGCCCGGGAGGTCCGGGTTGGCGCAGGCCGTCCCGGTGAGGGGAACGAACATCGAGTCGTACTCCTGGGGCGGGTAGACGCGCAGGCCGCGGGCTTCCTCCGGGTGGCAGGTGGCGGAGTCGTAGTTCTCCGTGCGCGGGGCCGCCAGCGGCGCCCACGCCTGCCCGCCGGGTCGCAGGGTGATGGCCGGGCCCTTGGTGCCCTCGCGGTGGGCGGGCCGGCCGATCTGGTGGCCGTCGTCGCCGCCGACGTAGGACACCCCGGCGAAGCCCTGGATCTCGCAGGTGCTGCCGCCGGAGTTGGTGAACCGCAGCGCGTGGTGCGCGGTTCCCGCGCCCGCGTCGACGTATTCGACCGCCACGGCGAGATCCCCCACCTCGCACAGCCGCGTCTGCGGTGCCGGGTCGGACCCGGTCTTCGCGGTCGTGGTCTCGGCCGGTGGTGGTACCTCGGCGGCCGGGGTGCTCCCGGTCGCCTCGGAGCGCGTCTGCGGCTCCGGCGACGAGCCGCCGACGATCCTGCTGGACGAGGTCGCACCGTCCTCGTCGCAGGCGCTGAGACCGACGGTGAGCAGCGCGGCGGTGGCCGCCAGGATGATCCTCTTGCGAGTCATGTTCTCCGCCTCTCCGTACCGATCACTCACTTGAGAGGACGCGCATCGGTCGGGGAGGTTGCTCGACCCGTGAGCGGAGGTAACCAAGGGCTGGTGATGAATGGGCGGAGCCGCATCCTCTTCCACCACCTGAGCAACCGGCACCGCCGCGCAAAGCAATTCCTCAGCAGTTCTTAGTCCTGGTGGAAGGTCCGGCGGTAGGCGGCCGGACCGATGCCCAGCCGGGCGCGCAGGTGCTTGCGCAGCGAGGTGGCGGTGTTGAGGCCGGAGGCGACCGCGACCTCCTCGATCGGCAGGTCGGTGTGCTCCAGCAGGTGCCGTGCGTGCTCGATGCGCTGTCCCAGCAGCCAGTCCAGCGGCGAGGTGCCGGTCTCCTCGCGGAACCGCCGGGTGAAGGTCCGCACGCTCATGCCCGCGTGCGCGGCGATCGCCTCCAGCGTCAGCGGTTCGGCGAGCCGGTGCAGCAGCCATTCGCGGGTCGGCGCGGTGCCGGTGGCGCCGGGGGAGGGCAGCGGGCGTTCGATGAACTGGGATTGCCCGCCGTCGCGCCAGGGCGGGACGACGTTGCGCCTCGCCGCCCGGTTGGCGATCTCGCTGCCGTGGTCGTGGCGGACGACGTGCAGGCACAGGTCGATCCCGGCGGCCACCCCCGCGGAGGTCAGCAGGTCGCCGTCGTCGACGAACAGCACGTCCGGACGCAGCTCGACGTGCGGGAACCTCTCGCGGAACCGGTCGGCGTGCGCCCAGTGCGTGGTCGCCGGACGGCCGTCGAGCAGGCCCGCGGCGGCGAGCACGAACGCGCCGGTGCAGATCGACATGATCCGGGTGCCCGCGGGCAGGTTGCGCAGGTAGTCGGTGACCTTGGGGTCCTCGGTGAACGTCTCGGCGTCGACGCCGGGCACGATGACCGTGTCGGGCTCGCGCAGCGCGTCGGTGCCGCACTCGGGCAGGATCGTGAAGCCCCTGTTGGTGGCCAGCGGCCCGCCGTCGATGCTGCACACGCGCACCTCGTAGAGCGGTCCGTCCGGTCCGGTGGCGCCCGCGAAGATCTGCGGCGGTATCGCCAGGTCGAACCCGACGACGGTCTCCACCCCGAGCACGGCGATCCGATGCGGCCTCATGGCCGAATCTTCCCACATTGTGTCCCTCCGGCCACTGGTTCGGCCTCCAGCGCTCGATCACGCTGGTCAGCATGGTTCGCATGCTGCCCGCGCGGGTCCACCCCGCCTGGTCGATCGCCGTCGTCGCGTTCATCGCCCTGGTCGGGGCCGCCGCCTTCCGGTCGGCACCCGGGGTGCTGATGGACCCGCTGCACCGGGAGTTCGGCTGGCCGCACGGGCTGATCTCGGCGGCGGTGTCGCTGAACCTGCTGCTGTTCGGGCTGACCGCGCCGTTCGCCGCGGCGCTGATGGTGCGCTTCGGCGTCCGGTGCGTCACCACCTCGGCGCTGCTGCTCGTGGGGCTGGGCAGCGGGCTGACGGTGTTCATGACCGAGCCGTGGCAGCTGATCCTGTGCTGGGGCCTGCTGGTGGGGCTGGGCACCGGCTCGATGGCGCTGGCGTTCGTGTCCACGGTGGTCGACCGCTGGTTCGTGGCCCGACGAGGGCTGGTCAGCGGCGTGCTCACGGCCGGCAGCGCGACCGGTCAGCTGGTCTTCCTGCCGGTGGAGGCGATGCTGGTGGAGAGCTGGGGCTGGCGAGCGGCCTCGCTGACCATCACCGCAGCCGCGCTGCTGGTCGCCGTCATCGTCTGGCTCGTGATGCGCGAACACCCGCGCGATCTCGGGTTTTCCGCCTACGGAGCCACCGGGGACGAGCCGGAGCCCGCGCAGGACAGGGGAAATCCCGCCGTGGTCGCCGTCAGAACCCTCGCGGAGGCCGCCCGCACGCCCGCTTTCTGGCTGCTGGCAGGCGGTTTCGCGATCTGCGGAGCCAGCACCAACGGCCTGGTCAACACCCACTTCGTGCCCGCAGCGCACGACCACGGCATGCCCACCACGATGGCCGCCGGGCTGCTCGCGCTCATCGGCGTCTTCGACGTGCTCGGCACCGTGGCGTCGGGCTACCTCACCGACAAGATCAACCCGCGCGTGCTGCTGGCCGTCTACTACACGCTGCGCGGCGCCTCGCTGTTCGTGCTGCCGCAGCTGTTCGCCCCGACGCCGGGGGCGGAGATGGTGATGTTCGTCGTCTTCTACGGCCTGGACTGGGTCGCCACGGTGCCGCCGACGATGGCGCTGTGCCGCGAGCACTTCGGGCCGAAGGCCTCGGTGGTGTTCGGATGGGTGTTCACCTCGCACCAGGTGGGTGCGGCGGCCGTCGCCGCCGGGGCCGGGCTGATCCGCGACCACTTCGGCGACTACGCGCTGGCCTGGTACGGATCGGGATTGCTCTGCCTGCTGGCGACGGCCTTCTCCGTATCGATCCGGAGAAACGCCCCCAGGCGACCCGCCGCGGACCGGGGCGCGAATCCGGCCCGGACGGGTGCCTGAGGCAACGACAGTTCTGAGAGCGCTCCCAAGATCGGAAAAGAGGCTGAAGAGATCGGCGGGGCGTGCACCGGGTGGGCTCAGCGGACCGGTTCCCGGCCGTGTGACCAGCGGGTTCACCGCGGTAGTCGCGGGAGGATCGTTCCAGATCCGCTGACCTGCGAAATTGCCAGTTGTCGTCGCCCGGTGGGAACGGCGGGGTAATCTCCGGGGTCATGTCTGAGCTTCTCGCCCGTGCGGTCGGCGAGCGCGGTGAGCTCGTGCTGATGCGCCGCGACGACGCGCTGGAACTGCGGGTCAACGGCGTGTTCGTGATGGACACCGCGCACACCGAGACGGAACGCATGCTGGCCACCGCCACCCTCGGCCACCTCGCGCGCTCCGGCGGGCTCCGGGTGCTCATCGGCGGGCTCGGCCTCGGGTTCACCCTGCGCGAGGTGCTGGCCGACGAGCGCGTGCGCGAGGCCCACGTGGTGGAGATCGAACCCGACCTCGTCGCCTGGCACCGCGACGGGCTGGTCCCGGACACCGCGGACGCGCTGGCCGACGAGCGGGTGCGCATCAGCGTCGGCGACATCGCCGCGGTCCTGGGCGAGCAGCCCGACGGCGGGTGCGACGTGCTGCTGCTCGACGTCGACAACGGCCCGGACTTCCTGGTCTACGAGGAGAACTCGGCCCTCTACGGACCGGGTTTCCTCCGGCGCTGCAAGGACAAGCTCGCCCCCGGCGGCACGCTGGCGGTGTGGTCGGCCGACGCCTCGCCCGAACTGCTCGGCGCGGTGCGGGACGTCTTCGGCGACTGCACCGAACTGGTCATCCCGGTCACCCTCGGGCAGCGCGAGTCGACCTACCACCTATTCGTCTCGCACCAGGTCGAGCTCGAGCAGGCTGGGCTCCAGTACTCCCTCTAGCACCAGCAGTTTCCGCTTGGCCTCCAGGCCGGGCCCGAATCCGCCGAGCCCACCGCCGGAGGCCAGCACCCGGTGGCACGGCACGATCAGCGGCACCGGGTTGGAACCCATGATCGACCCGACCGCGCGGGACGCCTCCGGTCTGCCGGAGAGCTCCGCGAGGCCCTTGTAGCTCACGGTCTCGCCGAAGGGCACCAGCTCCTGCAGCGTCCGCAGCACGTGCGCGCGCAGCCCGTCGAGCTCGGTCCAGTCGATCGCGAGCCGGAACTCCCGGCGCTCGCCGGAGAAGTACTCGCCGAGCTGCGCCGTCGCCTCGCCCGCGAGACCGCCGGGCGCGGCCGAGCCGAACTCGGCGAGCGCGACCTCGGGACCGGCGAAGGCGACGTGCCGCACACCGGTCTCGGAGGCCACCACGGTGATGTCCCCGACCGGTCCCGCCACGGTGCTCCACGTCAGCTCCACCGGCTCAGCGTAGCGCCCGCCACCGACACCCCGGCCGCGCTCGCGAAGATCCGCTCACCTGCGAATTTCCACGCCCCCGAGTTGCGCGGAGCGGGTCCGGGGCGCAAGGTCCTGGCGGCTTTCAGCAAACGGCCGTCAGACGAAGGCCAATCCCGTGTCCTGCGAGTTAGGCTCCGAAACATGCCCGAAACGCACGCCCACCGACGAGACGCACTCCGCAGCCGACTGCGGGAGCGGGACCTGGACGCCCTCCTGGTGACCGACCTGCTCAACATCCGCTACCTGACCGGCTTCACCGGTTCCAACGCCGCGCTGGTGGTGCACGCCGCCGACGGTCCTGGCGGTGAGGACCGCACGGTGTTCTGCACCGACGGCCGCTACCTGACGCAGGCCGAGGAGCAGGTCGCGGACCTGGAACGCGTCATCGACCGGGCGAGCGACCTGACCATCGCCCACCGCCTCGGCGAGGAGAACACCGACTACCGGCGGGTCGGCTTCGAGTCCCAGCACGTCACCGTGGACGACCGCGACGTGCTCGACGACGCCGCGGGCAAGTCCGAGCTGGTCCGGGCCCCGGGCATGGTCGAGCAGCTGCGGCTGATCAAGGACGCCACCGAGATCGAGGCGCTGCGGATGGCCTGCGCCGCCGCCGACCGCGCGCTGACCGACCTCATCGAGCACGGCGGGCTCCGCGCGGGGCGCACCGAGCTGGAGGTGGCCCGCGAGCTGGAAGCGCGGATGCTGGACAACGGTGCCGCGGGCCCGTCGTTCGAGACCATCATCGCCGCGGGCCCGAACTCCGCGGTCCCGCACCACCGGCCCACCGACGCGGTGCTGGCCCACGGCGACTTCGTCAAGATGGACTTCGGAGCGCTGGTCGACGGCTACCACTCGGACATGACCCGCACGGTCGTGCTGGGCAAGGCCGCCGACTGGCAGCGCGAGATCTACGAGCTCGTCCGCGCCTCGCAGGCGGCCGGCCGCGCGGCCGTGAAGATCGACACCGAGGTCCGCGACGTCGACTCCGCGGCCCGCCAGGTGATCGCCGACGCGGGGTACGGGGAGCAGTTCCTGCACGGCTTGGGACACGGCGTGGGGCTGGAGATCCACGAGGCGCCCACGTTGTCGCAGCGCGGGGACGGTAGAATCGCCGAGAGGATGGCGGTCACCGTCGAGCCTGGCGTCTATCTGGCCGGGCGGGGCGGGGTCCGCATCGAGGACACGCTGGTCGTGCGGCCCGGCACACCGGAGCTCCTCACCCTGACGACCAAAGAGCTCGTCGAAGTCTGACGCACGACGAGTGCGCGGAATTTCGCCGGCACCCCGTCGCGGCCCGGCGCAACACCAAGCCATCACCACAGGAGAACCCCCACGTGGCTTCCACGAACGACCTGAAGAACGGACTGGTGCTCAACCTCGACGGCCAGCTGTGGTCCGTCGTCAACTTCCAGCACGTCAAGCCCGGCAAGGGCGGCGCCTTCGTCCGCACCACCCTCAAGAACGTGCTCTCCGGCAAGGTCGTCGACAAGACCTTCAACGCCGGCGTGAAGGTCGACACGGCCAACGTCGACCGCCGCGAGATGACCTACCTGTACTACGACGGCAACGACTACGTCTTCATGGAGCCGGAGACCTTCGAGCAGGTCAACGTCACGCCTGACGTCGTCGGCGACGCCGCGAAGTTCATGCTGGAGAACAGCCAGGTCGTCGTCGCCCGGCACGAGGACGCTCCGCTGTACGTCGAGCTGCCCGCCTCCGTCGAGCTCGTCGTCGAGCACACCGACCCCGGCGTGCAGGGCGACCGCTCGACCGGTGGCACCAAGCCGGCGACGCTGGAGACCGGTGCCGAGGTCCAGGTCCCGCTGTTCCTGAACACCGGTGACAAGGTCAAGGTCGACCCGCGCGACGGCCGGTACCTCAGCCGCGTCAACTCCAAATGAGCGGCTCGCGCAGCAAGGCCCGTAAGCGCGCGGTCGATTTCCTCTACGAGGCCGATCTGCGCGAGACCGATGCCGTCACGCTCATGTCCGACCGGATCGGCGCGCCCGAGACCGCCCCGGTCCCGGACTACACGATCACCCTCGTCGAAGGCGTGAACGAGAACCGGGAGCGGATCGACGAGCTGCTCACCCAGCACATCGAGGGCTGGACGCTCTCGCGGATGCCGGTCGTCGACCGCGCCGTGCTGCGGCTGGGCCTCTACGAGCTGCTGTGGTGCCCGAAGGGCGACGTGCCGCCGGTGGTGGCCGTGGACGAGGCGGTGGAGCTGGCCAGGGCGCTGTCCACCGACGACTCCCCGCGCTTCGTCAACGGCGTCCTGGGACGTCTGGCGGGGATTCGGGACAGGCTCCGCAAAGCCCTACCCAAAGAGGAAACCCCGGTCGACTGATCTTCTGCTCTCGGGGTCGCTTTGCTCGGCGGTGCGGGTGGCGGAACCTCAGCGGTCCTCTGGGTCCGGGCGCCACTCCTGATGTATGCCAATACACGGCGTCGCGGCGTCCTCCCCAGAGAACCGCTGAGAACCCGCGGCGGTGCCGGTTGAGTCCCGCACTTGAAGAGGCGGCTACTGCCGCTCACAAAACACCGAAGAGGGGCACCTGCCGTGCGGCAGGTGCCCCTCTTCGGTTCGTGGGGGTTCTCACTCGAACGGCGGTGTGCTGTCGTTGCCCTGTGCGAGCACTGGGAGGTCGACCGGCGACCGAACGGGTGAGGGCCCGGAAAGCCCTGGGGCACCCGTCGCGGCTTCGCCGCTGGGTGCCCCGGTCCGCCTATCGGTGTTGTTTCACTCCTCGCGAGCAGGGCGCGCCTCCGGGGGAAGCACACCCCAGTCGATGAGCTGCTCGGTGAGCTCGCCCGGCGTCATGTCGTAGATGATCGCCAGGGACCGCAGGTCTTCGGTGCGGATGGACAGCACCTTGCCGTTGTAGTCACCGCGCTGGCTCTGGATCGTGGCCGCGTAGCGGGCCAGCGGACCCACTTTCTCGGCGGGCAGTTGTTGCAGGCGCTCGAGGTTGATCACGACCTTCGTGGCCGGTTCGGCTCCAGAAGGCACGCGGCCCTCGGGCAGCAGCTCCGCGACCGGCACGCCGTAGAAATCGGCGAGTTCGGCCAGCTTCTGCACGGTCACCGCGCGGTCGCCTCGCTCGTAGGACCCGACGACCACGGCCTTCCACCGTCCGCCAGACTTCTGCTCGACGCCGTGCAGCGACAGACCCTGCTGCTGGCGGATAGCGCGGAGTTTGCTGCCCAGCGCCTTGGCGTAGTCGCCCATGTGGCGTTTCTCCGTTCGTTCGCCCCGTCAGCCGATAACGGCGACCGGGGAGCAAAGCTCAGATCGATACGGAGAGTAATGTTCGCTCGCGAGCGTCACCAGGTCAAGTTGGTCTTCGGTGCCGATGTGGCGAGCGCCAACACACCACCCGGTCGATTGACCCGTTGTCGCTGATAGCGTACGGGGCAGCCCGGTGATGCGCAGGTTCATCACGAACCCGGATTGCGGGGCAGCTCACACACCATCCTTTAAGGACCCGTCCTGTGAGGCGGAGAAGGAGGTCGCACCGTGGCGTCTCGCCATCAGGCGAGCGCGGCGGAACCGGCTGGGCAGCGGGAGTTGCTCTCGGCCGGTGACGTTGCGCGCACGATAGCCCGAATCGCGCACCAGATCATCGAGAAGACCGCGCTGGACACCGGCGACGGCTGCGTGGTGCTGCTGGGCGTTCCCACCAGGGGAACGCCGCTGGCCAGGCGGTTGGCGGACAAGATCAGCGAGTTCAGCGGCGTGACGGTTCCCGTCGGCACCCTGGACATCACGCTCTTCCGCGACGACCTGCGCTCCCAGCCCAACCGGCCGCTGGAGCCCACCAACCTGCCGCCCGGTGGCATCGACCACAAGCTGGTCGTGCTGGTCGACGACGTGCTGTTCTCCGGCCGCACCGTGCGCGCGGCCCTCGACGCCCTGCGCGACCAGGGCCGGCCCCGCTCGGTCCAGCTGGCCGTGCTGGTGGACCGGGGGCACCGGGAACTGCCGATCCGCGCGGACTACGTGGGCAAGAACATCCCGACCTCCCGCAGCGAGGACGTGGCGGTGCAGCTGTCCGAAACGGACGGCGAGGACCGCGTGGTGATCCACAAGGAACAGGAGGAGGTGTGATGCGCCACCTTCTGTCCACCGAGGGTCTGGCCGCGGCTGACGCGACCGCCGTCCTCGACACCGCCGACACGCTCAAGCAGACGCTGCTGGGGCGCGAGGTGAAGAAGCTCCCCACGTTGCGCGGGCGCACCGTGGTGACGCTGTTCTACGAGAACTCCACCCGGACCCGGGTGTCCTTCGAGGTCGCCGGGAAGTGGATGAGCGCCGACGTGATCAACGTGTCGGCCGGCAGCTCGTCGGTCGGCAAGGGCGAGTCCCTCCGGGACACCGCGCTGACGCTGGCGGCGGCCGGCGCGGACTGCGTGATCATCCGGCACCCCGCCTCCGGCGCCGCCCACCGGCTCGCCGGCTGGCTGGAGCAGGACGGCACCCAGGTCGTCAACGCGGGCGATGGGATGCACGAGCACCCCACCCAGGCCCTGTTGGACGCCGCGACCCTCCGGGAGCGCCTGGGGGACGTCTCAGGGCGTCGCATCGGCATCGTGGGCGACCTGCTGCACAGCCGCGTCGCGCGGTCCAACGTGCACCTGCTGCGGACGCTGGGGGCCGAGGTGACGCTCATCGCGCCGCCGACGCTGGTGCCCACCGGCATCGAGCACTGGGGCGCCGAGGTGCGTCACGACCTCGACCCGGAACTGCCCAAGCTGGACGCGGTCATGCTGCTGCGGGTGCAGGCCGAGCGGATGCACGGCGGGTTCTTCCCGTCGGCGCGCGAGTACTCGATCGCCTACGGCCTCAACGAGAAGCGGCTCGCGAAGCTGCCCGAGCACGCGGTCGTGCTGCACCCCGGCCCGATGCTGCGCGGCATGGAGATCGCGCCGGCGGTGGCCGATTCGCCGCGCGCCGCCATCACCCAGCAGGTCGGCAACGGCGTGCACGTGCGGATGGCGGTGCTCTACCACCTTCTCGCGGGAGAGGAGCTCGCCGCATGAGTCGTCTTGTCGCAGCTTCAGTAGTGCTCGACCGCACCTCAGGGGAACGTGACGCGAGCCAGCCACAAGAAACCGCGAAACGTGACGTTGAGCGATACGCAACCACAGCTGTGAATCGCGGAGAGGCGGGCTGCGCATGAGCCGGGTACTGCTGAAGGACGTCCGCCCGTACGGGGAGGGCGAGCCGGTCGACGTGCTCGTCGAGGGCACGACGATCGCCGAGATCGGCGCCGACATCACCGCCGACGCCGACGAGATCGTGCAGGGCGGCGGCGCGGTCGTGCTGCCGGGCTTCGTGGACCTGCACACCCACCTGCGCGAACCGGGCCGCGAGGACGCCGAGACGATCGAGACCGGCTCGATGGCCGCCGCGCTGGGCGGCTACACCGCCGTGTTCGCGATGGCCAACACCGACCCGGTCGCCGACAACGCCGTGATCGTCGAGCACGTGTGGCGCCGAGGCCGCGAGGTCGGCCTGGTCGACGTGCACCCGGTGGGCGCGGTGACCGTCGGCCTGGCGGGGGAGAAGCTCGCCGAGCTGGGCACCATGCGGCACTCGGTCGCCGAGGTGCGGGTCTTCTCCGACGACGGCAAATGCGTGCACGACCCGCTGCTCATGCGCCGCGCGCTGGAGTACACCCGCTCGTTCGGCGGGCTGGTCGCCCAGCACGCCGAGGAGCCGCGGCTGACGGTCGGCGCGCAGGCGCACGAGGGGCCGAACGCGGCCCGGCTGGGCCTGGCGGGCTGGCCCGCTCCGGCGGAGGAGTCCGTCGTGGCGCGCGACTGCCTGCTGGCCGCGCACACCGGCGGGACCCTGCACGTCTGCCACGTCTCCACCGCCGGCACCGCCGAGCTGCTGCGGTTCTTCAAGGGCCGCGAGACCGATGGCACCGTCTCGGCCGAGGTGACCCCGCACCACCTGCTGCTCACCGACGAGCGGCTGCAGACCTACGATCCGGTCAACAAGGTCAACCCGCCGCTGCGCACCGACGACGACGCCCTGGCCCTGCGCCGGGCGCTGGCGGACGGGACCGTGGACTGCGTGGCCACCGACCACGCCCCGCACGCGGCCCAGGACAAGGACTGCGAGTGGTCCGCGGCCAAGCCGGGAATGCTCGGACTGCAGACCGCGCTGGGCATCGTGACTCAGACGATGGTGCGGTCGGGCCTGCTGGACTGGCGCGGTGTCGCGCGGGTGCTCTCCGAGCGTCCCGCCGAGATCGCCGGTCTGACCGGGCAGGGACGGCCGATCGCCGTCGGCGAACCCGCCAACCTCGCGCTGGTCGACCCGGACGCGGAGTGGACGGTGCGCGCCGCCGAGCTGGCCAGCCTGGGACAGAACTCGCCCTTCGAGGGAATGCGGCTGCCCGGTCGGGTCGTCGCGACGCTGCTGCGCGGTTCGGTGACCGCGCACGAAGGCAAGGTGAGGCGCTGATGGAACGCTTGTTGTGGGTGCTCGCGCTCGCCGCGCTGGCGGCGCTGGTGTTCTTCGGGATGCGGCGCGGCTGGTTGGCCCGAGCCCGACGACAGGCGGCCGAGCTGCCTCCCTTCCCGGAGCGGCCGGCCGACCCCGGCGCCGAGACCCTGACCCCCGCCACCGGCATGTACATCGGCACGACCAGCGCCGATGACTGGCAGGACCGCATCGCGGTCGGCGACATCGGGCACCGCGCCAACGGAACCGCGCACCTGCACACCCGCGGCCTGCTGATCGAGCGCGACGGCGCTTCGGCGGTGTGGGTCCCGGCCGAGTCCGTGGTGGACGCCCGGCTGGACCACAAGCTGGCCAACAAGGTCGTGCCCGGTGCCGGTCTGGTGGTGGTGACCTGGCGTCTCGGCGATCAGCTGCTGGACACCGGATTCCGCGGCGACGACAAGCAAGCGCAGACCGAGTGGGTCGAGGCGATCCGATCGCTGCCCGCTCGCACGACTTCGAACGAGTCGGAGGACGGATGAACGACGTTCTCGCCGACGTTCATCCGACCGACCGGGGCGTGGATCATCCCCACGCCGGCACAGGAGGAGAAATGACCGCGTACACACCGGCCGCGTTGGTGCTGGAGGACGGCCGGATCTTCCGCGGGGAGGCTTACGGCAAGGTGGGCCGCACCCTCGGGGAGGTCGTGTTCACCACGGGCATGACCGGCTACCAGGAGACGCTGACCGACCCGTCCTACCACCGGCAGATCGTGGTGCAGACCGCGCCGCAGATCGGCAACACCGGTTGGAACGACGAGGACGACGAGTCGGACAAGATCTGGGTCGCCGGCTACGCCGTGCGCGACCCCGCCCGCCGCCCGTCGAACTGGCGCTCCACCCGCAGCCTGGACGACGAGCTGACCAACCAGGGCGTCGTCGGCATCTCCGGGATCGACACCCGCACCCTGACCCGCCACGTGCGCGAGCTGGGCGCGATGCGCGGTGGCATCTTCTCGGGCCCCGAGCTGGTCTCGGACGAGCAGATGGTCGCCGCGGTGAAGGACTCCTCGGAGATGGTGGGCGCGTCCCTGGCGGGCGACGTCACCACCGGCAAGTCCTACGTGATCCCGGCCAACGGCCAGAAGCGGTTCACGGTGGCAGCCTTGGACATGGGGATCAAGGCGAACACGCCGCGGATGATGGCCCAGCGGGGCATCGAGATCCACGTGATGCCGCTGGCGTCCACGATGGACGAGATCCTGGAGATCGCGCCGGACGGGCTGTTCCTGTCCAACGGTCCCGGTGACCCGGCGACCACCGACGCGCAGGTCGAGCTGACCCGCCAGGCCCTGGACCGGAAGCTGCCGCTGTTCGGCATCTGCTTCGGCAACCAGGTCCTCGGTCGTGCGCTGGGCCGCGGCACCTACAAGCTGCAGTACGGCCACCGCGGCATCAACATCCCGGTCATCGACCAGGAGACCGGCAGGGTCGCGATCACCGCGCAGAACCACGGTTTCGCCGTGGAAGGCGAGCCGGGCGAGGAGTTCGACACCGACTTCGGCCGCGCGATCGTGTCCCACCACTGCGCCAACGACGGTGCCGTCGAAGGTCTGCGGCTGCTGAACGGCCCGGCCTTCTCCGTCCAGTACCACCCCGAGGCGGCCGCGGGTCCCCACGACGCCGCGCCGCTGTTCGACAAGTTCGTTGATCTGATGAGCGAGGCTCGGTAATGCCAAAGCGTACTGACATCAAGCACGTTCTGGTGATCGGTTCCGGGCCGATCGTCATCGGCCAGGCGTGCGAGTTCGACTACTCCGGCACCCAGGCGTGCCGGGTGCTGCGGGAGGAGGGCATCCGCGTCTCGCTGGTGAACTCCAACCCGGCGACGATCATGACCGACCCGGAGTTCGCCGACGCCACCTACATCGAGCCGATCACGCCCGAGTTCGTCGAGAAGGTCATCGACGCCGAGCGCCCGGACGCGATCCTGGCGACCCTGGGCGGGCAGACGGCGCTGAACACGGCGATCGCGCTGCACGAGCGCGGCGTGCTCGACAAGTACGGCGTGGAGCTCATCGGCGCGGACGTGGACGCGATCCAGCGCGGCGAGGACCGGCAGATGTTCAAGGACATCGTGCGCTCGGTCGGCGGCGAGGTGCCCTCGTCGAAGGTCTGCAAGTCGATGGACGACGTGCGCTCGTTCGTCGCCGAGTCCGGTCTGCCGGTGGTCATCCGGCCCAGCTTCACCATGGGTGGTCTGGGTTCGGGCATGGCGCACACCGAGGAGGACCTGGAGCGGATGGCCTCCTTCGGCCTGTCCGAGTCCCCGGTGCACGAGGTGCTCATCGAGGAGAGCGTGCTCGGCTGGAAGGAGTACGAGCTGGAGCTGATGCGCGACCACGCCGACAACGTGGTGGTCATCTGCTCCATCGAGAACGTCGACCCGATGGGCGTGCACACCGGTGACTCGGTGACGGTGGCGCCGTCGATGACGCTGACCGACCGCGAGTTCCAGCACATGCGCAACGTCGGCATCGACGTGCTGCGCGAGGTCGGCGTGGACACCGGCGGTTGCAACATCCAGTTCGCCATCCACCCGACCACCGGCCGCATGGTCGTCATCGAGATGAACCCGCGCGTGTCGCGGTCCTCGGCGCTGGCGTCGAAGGCGACGGGCTTCCCGATCGCCAAGATCGCCGCGAAGCTCGCCGTCGGGTACACCCTCGACGAGATCCAGAACGACATCACCGGTGAGACCCCGGCGTCGTTCGAGCCCACGCTGGACTACGTGGTCGTGAAGGTGCCGCGGTTCGCCTTCGAGAAGTTCCCGGGCGCGGACCAGGAGCTGACCACGACCATGAAGAGCGTCGGCGAGGCGATGGCCGTGGGCCGCAGCTTCTCCGAGGCGATGGGCAAGGCCCTGCGCTCGATGGAGACCAAGTCCGTCGGCTTCTGGACCAAGCCCGATCCCGCCGGAGAAGACGGACAGCCCGCCACGCTTCAATCCACTCTGGAGGAGATGCGCACCGCGCACGACGGCCGGATCTACACCGTCGAGCGCGCGCTGCGCTTCGGCGCCACCGTCGAGCAGGTGCACGAGGCCTCGGGCATCGACCCGTGGTTCGTCGACCAGATCTCGGCGTGGGTGGAGCTGCGCCGCGAGCTCGTCGACGCCCCGGTGCTGGACGCCTCGCTGCTGCGCGTCGCCAAGCGCGCGGGCCTGTCGGACCGCCAGATCGCCGCGCTGCGCCCGGAACTGGCCGGTGAGGACGGCGTTCGCGCGCTGCGCCACCGGCTGGGCGTGCGTCCGGTGTACAAGACGGTCGACACCTGCGCCGCCGAGTTCGCCGCGAAGACGCCGTACCACTACTCGGCCTACGAGTCCGACCCGGCGGCCGAGTCGGAGGTCGGCGAGCAGCGCGAGAAGCCGAAGGTGATCATCCTCGGCTCGGGCCCGAACCGCATCGGCCAGGGCATCGAGTTCGACTACTCGTGCGTGCACGCGGCCATGGCGCTGCGCGAGGCCGGGTACGAGACGGTGATGGTCAACTGCAACCCGGAGACGGTCTCCACCGACTACGACACCTCGGACCGGTTGTACTTCGAGCCGCTGACCTTCGAGGACGTCCTGGAGGTCGTGCACTCCGAGCAGCGGTCGGGCACGGTCGCGGGCGTGATCGTGCAGCTGGGCGGCCAGACCCCGCTGGGCCTGGCGCAGCGCCTCGCGGACGCGGGCGTGCCGATCGTGGGCACCCCGCCGGAGGCGATCCACCTGGCCGAGGAGCGCGGCGCGTTCGGCGACGTGCTGGTCGCGGCCGGTCTGCCTGCCCCGCAGTACGGCACCGCGACGTCCTTCGAGGGCGCCAAGCGGATCGCCGACGACATCGGCTACCCGGTGCTGGTGCGCCCGTCCTACGTGCTCGGCGGCCGGGGCATGGAGATCGTCTACGACGAGGCGTCGCTGGCCAACTACATCGCCCGCGCCACCGAGGTGACCCCGGAGCACCCGGTGCTGGTGGACAAGTTCCTCGACGACGCGATCGAGATCGACGTCGACGCGCTGTGCGACGGCAACGAGATCTACCTCGGCGGCGTGATGGAGCACATCGAGGAGGCCGGCATCCACTCCGGCGACTCGGCGTGCGCGCTGCCGCCGATCACGTTGGGGCGCCAGGACATCGAGATGGTCCGCCGCTCCACGGAGGCCATCGCCCGCGGTGTGGGCGTGCACGGTCTGCTCAACGTGCAGTACGCGCTCAAGGACGACGTGCTCTACGTGCTGGAGGCCAACCCGCGCGCGTCGCGGACGGTTCCGTTCGTCTCGAAGGCCACGGCCGCTCCGCTGGCCAAGGCCGCCGCGCGAATCATGCTGGGCGCCAAGATCTCCGAGCTGCGCTCCGAGGGCATGCTGCCCGACGAGGGCGACGGCGCGGACCTGCCGGTCGAGGCTCCGGTGGCGGTCAAGGAAGCGGTCCTGCCGTTCCACCGCTTCCGGACCCGCGAGGGCGTCGGGGTGGACTCGCTGCTCGGACCGGAGATGAAGTCGACCGGCGAGGTCATGGGCATCGACACCTCGTTCGGCCAGGCGTTCGCCAAGTCGCAGGCCGGTGCCTACGGCTCGCTGCCGACGTCGGGCAAGGTGTTCGTCTCGGTGGCCAACCGGGACAAGCGCTCGCTGGTGTTCCCGGTCAAGCGGCTGGCCGACCTCGGGTTCGAGGTCCTGGCGACGGAGGGCACCGCCGAGGTGTTGCGGCGCAACGGCATCACCTCCACCGTGGTCGCCAAGCACACCGAGTCGGTCGAGGGGCAGCGCGACGTCGTCGACCTGATCAAGGCGGGCGAGGTCGACATGATCATCAACACCCCGTACGGCAACCCGGGTCCGCGGGTCGACGGCTACGAGATCCGCACGGCCGCGGTGTCCCGCGACGTCCCGTGCATCACGACGGTGCAGGGCGCTGCCGCGGCGGTGCAGGGCATCGAGGCCGCGATCGGCGGCAACATCGGCGTCCGCCCGCTGCAGGCCCTGCAGGCCGCGCTGCGGCAGGGGCGGTGAGCGGCGATGCCTGATGCTCCGCTGCGCGCCGGCTTCGGCGCCCGGCTCGCCGATGCGGTGAGCCGGCGCGGGCCGCTGTGCGTGGGCATCGACCCGCACCCGTCGCTGCTGCACGCCTGGCAGCTGGGGGAGAGCCCCCATGCCCTGGAGCGGTTCGCGATGACCGTGGTGGAGGCGCTGGCCGACCGGGTGGCGCTGCTCAAGCCGCAGTCGGCGTTCTTCGAGACCTACGGGTCGGCGGGCGTCGCGGTGCTGGAGAAGGTGATCGCGGAGTCGCAGCAGGCCGGCGCGCTGGTGCTGCTGGACGTCAAGCGCGGTGACATCGGCTCGACGATGACGGCCTACGCGATGGCCTACCTCGACGAGCGCGCCCCGCTGGCGGTCGACGCGATCACGGTCTCGCCGTACCTCGGCTACGGCTCGCTGGCCCCGGCCATCGGCCTGGCCGAGCAGAACGGCAGGGGCGTGTTCGTGCTGGCCCGCACCTCCAACCCCGAGGGCGTGGGCCTGCAGCAGTCGGTCCACGGCAGCGGCGACACCGTCGGCCAGTACATCGTGGACTCCGCGGCGGAGACCAACCTGGGCAAGGAGCCGATGGGGCACGTGGGCGTGGTGGCAGGCGCCACCATCCCCGCGGGAGAACTGGACTTCTCCGACCTCAACGGCCCCATCCTCGCCCCGGGCCTCGGCGCCCAGGGCGCCACGGTCCGGGACCTCAAGGCCGTCTTCGGCCGGGCTCTCCCGCACGTCCTCCCGACCACGTCGAGAGACGTCCTCCGCCACGGCCCGGAGGTGAAGTCCCTGCGAGAGACCCACACCCGCCTCGCGGACGAGATCACCCGCCAGCTCAACGACTGAGCCGACCACAACACCCGTCCCCGGCACGACACATTCGCGCCGGGGACGGGTGTTCTCGCGTCGAATTCCCGATGCGGTCGAACCCCGACGAGCCGACCGAACGACGCCTTCACCGAACCCCCACCACTCCACCGACACCTCGGATACCGTCGCCGCAGCGAAGTCGATCAGGGGAGGATCGGATGGCCGGCGCGGCCGAGCGCATCCAGGAGATGCTGCGCAACTTCGAGGAGCAGGCGGTGAAGGCCGGCCGGCTCCAGTCCGCGGTCCAGGACATGCGGGGAACCGCCACCAGCGATGACCGCTCCATCACGGTCTCCGTGGCGCCATCAGGTGCCGTCCTCGACCTCGCCGGCGAGAACTTGGCCTTCATCATCGGTTGCCCGCAGAAGTCCGGTTGGTTCGGTGCGATCGTCGGAAACGAAAGCCACGCCCCACACGGGGCCGGGGATGACCGGGGCCAGCCGCCGTGGCCGCAGGTGAATCCGCAGGTAGCAGCGGGTGATTACCTCGCGGACGAATGGGTGCACGACCCCGCTGTGTTCGGTTGGGCGCACGCTGGCGACTCGCAGCAGTCTGCTCCGCAGAGCGTCGCGGCCTTGAACAGCGGCGGGCATCTCGCCTGGCTGGTGTGCAGCGACCAGCGACTCGCCGTGGTCGTCGAAGCGGATGCGCTCTCGGAGGCGGAGAGCTCTGGCGAACGTCCAGGTCTTCTTGGAGGGTGGTTGGGCAAGGGCAAGGCCAACAGCGGCGAGGTCGAACCGGTCGAAACCTGGTGGCAGCTGCCGGGCAACGGCATCGCCGAGTTCAGCGCAGCCGCTCTGGGCCGAGGATTCGAGCCCATCGAGTTCTTCCGGATCAACTTCACCGACCGTTCCACGCTCGAGTTCCGGCTCAAGGACGCGGCGGAGCTGGTGGAGATCGCCGGACAGCGCATCTGACGTTGTCGTGGCGCTCCGCCAACCGAGGTGATCTTCCTCGACGTCGCAGCGCGGGTGCGGCCGGGCCGTTCGAATTTCGCGCGAAATGTGAATGAACTGGTCCGTTCGGATGATCGCTGCTGGGCGCTGTTCGGCGGGTGCTCCGAACCTCCCCGTCGTGGCCGGAATCGCCTGAGCAGCGGGGATTCTTCCGGTGATCACCGGTGTCCGGCCGGCTCGTTGGAGGGGTGCAAGCTGGTGATCGCGGAGTGATCTTCACCCGTTAGGGTCGCTGTGTTGAGGGGTTCGGAGGGTTGGCTCGATGACCGACGATGCTCCGCTGCTGGGCGCGCGGTACCGGTTGGGGTCTCGTCTCGGCGGCGGTGGGATGGCCGACGTGCACCGGGCGATGGACACCCGCCTGCAGCGGTTGGTCGCGGCCAAGGTCTTCCGCTCGGCGACCGATGAGCTGGGGCGCAAGCGCTTCGCGGAGGAGGCGCGGATCCTGGCGGGGCTGAGCCACCCGGGCCTGGTGACCGTGCACGACTTCAGCGCCGACGAGGACGAGCTGTACCTGATCATGGAGTTGATCGAGGGCGGCACGTTGGCCGACGTCACCGAGTCCGGGCCGATGCGCCCCGAGGACGTCGCCGACATCGGGGGCAAGCTCGCCGACGTGCTGGCCTACGTGCACGGCAACGACGTCGTGCACCGCGACGTCAAACCGACCAACGTCCTCATCGGCAACGACGGCCGCGCCTACCTGGCCGACTTCGGGGTGTCGCGACTGGCCGACGCGGCGGGTCGGCTGACCGACTCGCGCATGGTCGTCGGCACCACCACCTACATGGCTCCGGAGCAGGTTTCCGGTGGAGACGTGGGGTTTCCAGCTGACGTGTACGCGCTGGGCCTGGTGCTGCTGGAGTGCGTGACGGGCCGCGTGGAGTACCCGGGCGGGCCGGACGCCGCGGTGGCGCGGCTGGTCCGGCCGCCGCAGATCCCGTTCGGCATCCCGGCCCGGCTGCGACGCGGTCTGCTGGCGATGCTCGCCTCCGACCCGGCGCGCCGCATCACCGCCGAGCAGGCCGGTGACCTGCTCAACGGCCGCACCACCGAGGTCATCGCCCCGGTCCCGCCGCCGCTCCCGGTCCCGCCTCCGCGCATCCCGCAGCAGCGGGCGCACCGCCCGCCGACGCAGTCGATGCCTCTCCAGCCGCAACCCTCGCGCCCATCGGTCGCACCCATCGCGGCCGGACTGCTGGCGGTGGTGGCCCTGGCCGCGCTTCTCGTCGCCTTCTGGCCCGGCAGATCCGAAACGCCTGGGTTGCCACCGGTTTCCGGAAGTCCCGGTGTGGAGCGCTTGCCCGTGGACCTGGCGAACCTGGAGAGGCTGGTGCGCGGATGAACCGGTTGCTGCCCGTTCTGCTCCTGGTCGTGTTCGTGCTGGTCGGCTGCGGTGACGACCCGCAGGTGCGGACGCGGTTGAGCGCCCGCGTCGCCCAGGTGAAGGCCGCGGCCCTGGCGCAGAACCGCCTCGACACCGAGACCGCGCTGGCCGCACTGCACCGCGAGATCGCCGAGGCGGTCGCCGACGGTGAGCTGGACGCCGACAGCGCCGGATCCATCATGACCGCCGCCGACCGGGTCGCCGAGGACGTGCGCACGATCCCGGCACCCGGTTCGGGCCCGGTCACCGTGACGGTGAACCCGTCCGAACCCCGCAGCGAGGACAAGAAGTCACGAAGCGGCGACGGCTGACCACCCTCCACCCCAACCCGCAATCCCCGGATTACTCCGGTTTTCCGGCACCCGATTACGGCGGTAATCAGGGTGCCGGCGGAATACCGCAGGTTTCAGGTCCCGGATTACCGCGGTTTTCCGGGTACCCGATCACGGCGGCCGGATCCCGGCGGTAGTCCGGCCTTCGGGGGCGGTGCGGCGGGCCGGGTCACCAGCGCAACGCCCACGGGGTCACGTCCGCCAGCGGATCAGCGGGAAGTCGTGCCGGGCGGACGTATTCGACCCGCACCACCGGCCCCGGCGCGGGCAGCATCTGACGGTGGACGAAGGCGGGCAGCAGCGTCGCCGGATCGACGAAGTAGGTCAGGTCCGCGCCGGCCCCGGTGTTGTCGGCGGGCTGGAACGGGTACGTCCTCGGGTCCACCCCCGCGTCGTGCAGCGCGAACAGCAGGTGCTGCATGTCCCACGCCGTGCCGTCGTGCTCGGTGGGTCGCGCCCGCACCGGAACCCGCAGGTAGCGCTTGCCGCCGACGTCGACCGGTGTCGGGGCCATCGGGGTGAGGAACCGGTGCTCGCCGCGCAGCGACTCCACCACCGCGTCGGCCTGCGCGTCCGACAGACCCCCGGGGATGATCCCGTCGCCGAGCAGCGGACGCGTGCTGACCTGGCACAACGAGCTCGATTCCGGTTCGTCCCACGTCTTGCGGGAGGGCAGGTAGCCGTGGCGGACGCCGTCGACGCACCTGGTGCGCACGACGCTCTCACCGCGCCAGTGCTCGATGGTGGTCCCGACGTGGTGCCCCGACCGGTGGTCGAAGATCTCGTCGCTGACCAGCACCATCCGCCGCGCCGCGGCGGCCTCGGGCGTGTTGAAGCGTTCGCGGCGGGTGTGCACGACGGGCTGGGTGGCTTGCCGCCGGTAGACCTCCCAGAACAGGTCCTCGGGCCGCTCCGGCGCGTCGGTCGCGCACCCCGCCAGCAGCGCCCACAGCATCAGGCAGGTCATCAGTCGCACAGCGCTTCCACCACGTCGCGGGCCTCGGCGCGGAACGCCTGGTCGAGGAAGTAGAGCTTGTCGGCGACGTCGGTGAGCTGGCTGCGCGCGACCACGACCTCCACGCCCTCCTGGGCGATGGAGATCTCGTCCCGCACCAGCAGCGTCACCACGACCTCGCCGCGACGCTCGCAAGCCGGAATTCGCCAACTGGCGCACATGTTCTCGTCCCTCCACAGTGGAAACAGTGACGGGATCGAATGTCCGCGCGTGACGGTCGGGCACGCAACATCACGTTCCGGGGACCCCGGCGACGTGACCTCGGGGCAAGCCCGGGGCGGCGCGATCAGCGGGAACGCTGGGGCGCGATCGGTGATCGGCAAGAGGAGACGGCGAACTTGCCGAAGAATTGTCGCGGAATGCGAGAGGGAGAGAACACTTCCCCTCTTCCCGCTCTCATTTTACAGCGGGGAGGGGGATTTGCGGCAAGGCCCCAGGTGTGCCGCACAATGCTCGGCCTGGGCCGAGACCAGCGAAAACGCGGTGCCCGGCTGGGGGAATCGATCAATTGCGAGGAACACGTGTCCCAGCACGACCAAGAACTGACGTCCGAACGCGCCTACGTCGCGGGGCTCTACGAACAGCTCGACGCCGAACGCGCGCGCGTCGAGACCCGCTACAGGGACGCGCTGCGGGGGACCGGCGCGTCCGCGATGGAACGCGACGTGGAGGTCCGGGCGCAGGCCAGGGAGCTCAAGCGGCTCGGCGTGGCCGACCAGGGCCTGTGCTTCGGGCGGCTCGACGCCGTCGACGGTGAGCGCCGCTACATCGGCAGGATCGGGTTGTTCGACTCCGACGACGACTACCGGCCGCTGCTGCTGGACTGGCGTGCCCCGGCGGCACGCCCGTTCTACACCGCCACCGCGGCGACCCCGGAGAACATGCGCCGGCGACGCCAGTTCCACACCCGAGTCCGCCAGATCACCGACTTCACCGACGAGGTCCTCGGGCGCCCGGACGGGGAGTCCGGCGGTGACGCGGCGCTTCTGGCCGCGGTCAACGCTCCGCGCGGGGAGGGGATGCGCGACATCGTCGCCACCATCCAGGCAGGGCAGGACCGCATCATCCGGCTCGACCACGCGGGTGTGCTGGTCATCGAGGGCGGTCCGGGAACCGGCAAGACCGTCGTGGCGCTGCACCGCGTCGCCTACCTGCTCTACACGCAGCGCGAGCGGATGGAGCGCAGCGGCGTGCTGGTCGTCGGGCCGAACCCGGCGTTCCTCACCCACATCGGTCGCGTCCTGCCGTCGCTGGGGGAGTCCGACGTCGTGTTCGCCACCACCGGAGACCTGGTGCCCGGCCTGCACGTCACGGCCGAGGACGCGCCGGAGGTCGCGCAGCTCAAGGGCTCGCTGGAGATCCTCGACGTGCTCAACGCGGCCGTCGCCGACCGCCGGCGGTTGCCGGAGCAGCCGCTGCACATCGAGCTGGAGGACGTGACGGTCCGCATCGACGCCCCGACCGCCGAGTGGGCGCGCCAGGAGGCCCGCGACAGCGGCCTCCCGCACAACGAGGCCCGCGCGGTGTTCACCGACATCGTCACCTACGTGCTCACCGAACGCGCCATCGGACGCATCGGAAAAGGCTGGTTGACCAGGGACAACAAGGAGGTGTGGGAGAACCTGCGGGCCGACCTGCTCGCCGAGCTGGGCGAGCACCCGGCCTTCACCGAGGCCCTCGACGAGCTGTGGCCGATCCTCACCCCGCAGCGGCTCCTGGCCGACCTGTACTCGTCGCCGGAGCGGTTGCGGGCGGTCGGCGCGGAGCCCCTGCACCGGGCTGATGGCCAGGCGTGGACGGTCTCCGACGTTCCGCTGCTCGACGAGCTCGTCGACCTGCTGGGCGTCGCGAAGACCTCCGACCCGGTGGCCTCGGAACGAGCCGCCGAGGCCGAATACGCCGCCGGAGTCCTGGAGATCATGCAGACCGAGCGGCACGACATGATGGACGACGAAGACCACCTGCTCGCCCAGGACCTGCTGCACGCGGAAGACCTGGCGGAGCGATTCGTCGAGCACGGCACCCGCGATCTCGCCGAACGCGCCGCCGCCGACCGGGACTGGACCTACCGGCACGTCGTGGTCGACGAGGCGCAAGAACTGTCCGAAATGGACTGGCGAGTCCTGATGCGCCGATGCCCGAGCCGCTCGTTCACGGTCGTAGGGGACCTGGCGCAACGCCGCTCAGCGGCGGGCGCCGTGGCGTGGGGTGCGATGCTGGACCGCTACGTCCCCGGCCGCTGGGCGTACCGCGAGCTGACGGTCAACTACCGCACCCCGGCGGAGATCATGCAGGTCGCTGCGTCTCTGCTGGCGGACTTCGCTCCCGACGTGTTGCCCCCGGAATCGGTCCGCTCCTGCGGAGTCGCGCCCTGGCACCGCCAGGTCGCGGAGTCCGAGAGGGCCGCAGCCGTGGACGAGTTCACCCGGGACGAAGCGCAACGCGAGGGGACCAGCGTCGTCATCGGCCCTCCGGACGTCCCGGGCGCGGTGTCCCCGGCGGACACCAAGGGGCTCGAGTTCGACGCGGTCCTGGTGGTCGAACCCGCCCGGATCCTCGCCGAAAGCCCGCGAGGCGGCGCCGAGCTCTACGTGGCCCTCACCCGAGCGACCCAACGCCTGGGGATCCTGCACCAAGACCCCCTCCCCGCGGCCCTCTCCGGACTCACCGACCCCGCCCAAGTCGCGTGACCGGATTTCAGTGGAACTCGGGACCCGGGTTTCCACTGGAACCGGGTTCCCGATGTCCACTGAAATCCGGAACCACGAGGTGGGTCAGTCCGTGATGCGTTCGCGGAGGAGCTCGACGCCGGGGCCTTCGAGGTCGGGGAGGGCGACGGCGCGGCCGGTGACGGCCAGCGTGAGGGCCTCCGACGGACCGTGGATCTCGCTGCCTTCGCCCCAGGCCCAGTCCTGGTCGGTGGCGATGAGCCGGAGGCCGTTGAGGCGGCTGGCGGGCAGGAAGGCGCGGGCGCCCGGCTTCGAGACGAGGAAGTCCATCGCTGCTCGCCACGAGCTCGGTGGCGGGTTGACGTCGAGACCGAGCGGCCGGGCGGCGTCGCGCAGGTGGATGCACGTGTCGGTCATCGGACCGAAGGGCCCGACGAACGGCACGTTCAACTGCCGACCCGCCAGCCGGCGGATGCCGGCCACGAGCTCGTCCGTGGGGCGCTCGGCCCATTCGCGGGTCTGCTCGTCGAGGTACCGGTCGAGGTCACCGCGGTAGCGAATGACGGTGCGCAGCACGCGAAACCAGCTGAACCGGGTTTCGAGCGGAGCGAGCAGGTGCGCCGCCACCTCCCGCACGGTCCATCCCGAGCACAGGCTCGGCGTCGCCCACTGCTCCGGTGTCAACGATGCGAACATGTCGGCCGCCAGCCGACGATTCTCTTCCGAGATCCGGAAGAGCTCTTCGAAATCCGTCTTCACCCGCCGACCGTACGACACCCGACCGACACCAAGCCCCCTCTGCCCCAACTCTCCTCGCTCCGGGACGAACCCCGCATTCCTCGCCCCACACCCCTCACGCCCGGTACCGGCACCCGGATTACCGCCGTATTCCGGGTCATCCGAGACGGGACCCGGGGGCGGGGCCGAGTCAGTTCGGGTTCTCCGGGGTGAGGCGTAGCAGGAGGTCTGTCAGCTCGTGGGGCGTGGTGATCATGCAGTCGTGGCCGGTGGGGAGTTCCCAGACGACTTCGGGGTTTCCGTTGGGCTGCACGGCCGGGACGGGGCGTCGGGCGAATCCTTCGGGGGCGTCGGTGCAGTGGATGTGGACGCGGGGGATCCTTCGCACCGCCGGGTTGTCCAGGCGAACGGGTTCGCGGAGCGCTCCGACGGGCTGGTCGGACAGCATCGTCCGCAACCAGGCCAGGTCGGCGGGGTCGATGACGCCGAACAGGCCTTCCGGGGTTTCGGGCGGTGGTGGGACGCGGAATCCGCTGTCGGAGTCGAGCGCCCGCTCGACGGCCTTGCGCGCCTGCGGCATGACGTCGGCCGCGGTTTCGCCGTCGACGGGGACCATCGCGTCGAGGTAGACCAGCTGCGCGATCCTGTCGGGGATCTGGTTGGCGGCGTCGGAGATGACGAGCCCGGCGTAGCTGTGCCCGACGAGGACGACGTCGCGCAGGTCCTCGGCGAGGATCAACCGGACGATGTCGGCGGAGTGGGTGTGCAGCCCCACGTCCGGGCTCAGCAGGTGGGTGGTGTCGCCGTATCCGGTCAGGGTCGGGGTGAGCACCCGGTGGCCGCGGAGCAGCGGAACCACCCGGTCCCACGCCCGACCGCAGTGCCAGGCGCCGTGCACCAGCAGAAACGTGGACATCCATGCACTCCTTCGTCGATGTGCCGACCACGCTGCCGCCGGCCTGCCACCCCAGCCAGAGCCCCCGTGAGCCTGGGGTTGGCAGGACCAGGCACGCCCACATCCGCGCGCCTACGCTGGAGTCATGGGTGAGCAGAACCTGCTGGGCGAGTTCGTGCGCGCACGCCGTGAGCTGGTCACGCCCGAGCAGGCCGGGATCCCGGCGACGGGAGTGCGGCGCGTGCCCGGGCTGCGCAGGGAGGAGGTCGCGATGCTCGCCGGCATCAGCGCCGACTACTACCTGCGGTTGGAGCAGGGCCGCGACCGCAACCCATCGGTGCAGGTGCTGGAGTCGCTCGCCCGCGTGCTGCGGCTCGACGAGGCGGCGACGGACCACCTGCTGCGCCTGGGCGCCACCAAACCCCAGCGCCGCCACAAGCCGCCGGTGCAGAAGATCGGGCCGAGCACGGCGAAACTCCTTGATTCACTGGCACTTCCGGCGTTCGTCGAGAGCCGCTACATGGACGTCCTCGCAGCCAACCCCCTGGCGACCGCGCTGTCACCACGCCTGGTGGCGGGCACCAACCGGCTGCGCGAGATGTTCCTCGACCCCGCCGAGCAGGCGCTCTACCCGGATTGGGAGAACGATTCGGTGAGCGCGGTCGCGGGTTTCCGGAAGGCGGTCGGCACGGACACCGACGATCCCCGCTACATCGAGATCGTCGGGGAGCTCAGCCTCGCCAGCACCCGGTTCAGCAGGATCTGGGCCCGCCACGACGTTCTCGTGTGCGCGGCAGCGCCCATGCGCGTGGACCACCCGCAGGTCGGGCAGCTGGTGCTCAACCGGGAGCGCCTCGGCGCCGAAGGCAGCCCGGGCCAAGCGCTGGTCATCTTCCACCCCGACCCCGGGACGGACAGCGCCGAGAGGCTGACCCTGCTCGCCACCACCTCCGTCACGCGCGAGGCCTCCGAGCCCGCTCTCTGATCCCCTGAGGAAGCTTCCGAACGATGGGAGGACCACATGCCCCGGACGATCGCGATCACCGGTGCCACCGATGGGCTCGGCCGTGCCCTGGCCCTGCGCCTGGCGAGCGCAGACGTCCGGCTCGTCCTGCACGGCCGTGACGCGGGCAAGGTCGAGCAGGTCGCAGCCGAGGTCCGGGCCCGCGGTGCCGCTGCGGTCACCGCGACAGCCGACCTGACCGAGCTCGCCCAGGTCTCGACGCTGGCCGACACGATCGGCAGCAGCGTCGACAGGCTCGACGTGCTGGTCAACAACGCGGGCATCGGATCGGGCGAGCCGGACGGGCGCGAGCGCCGGACCAGCGCGGACGGTCACGAGCTGCGCTTCGCGGTGAACTACCTGGCCACCTTCGCGCTCACCGAGGGCCTGCTGCCGCTCCTGCGCTCCTCGGCAGCGGAGGGACGTGCCGCCCGGGTGGTGCACGTGGCGTCGCTGGCGCAGGACCCGCTCGACTTCGACGACCTGATGCTCGAACGCGACTACTCGGGCTCCCGCGCCTACGGTCAGAGCAAGCTCGCGCAGATCATGCACAGCTTCGACCTCGCCGAGCGGTTCGCGCCGACCGAGCTGGCCGCGACCTGCCTGCACCCGGCGACCTTCATGCCGACCAAGATCGTCCTGTCGGAGGTCGGCAGGAGTTCGGACTCGCTGGGAACCGGCGTGGAGGCGACCCGCAGGCTCGCCGTTGACGAGTCGGTCGAAGGCGTCACCGGCCAGTTCTTCGACCGACTCCGTCCCGCTCGGGCGCACGCCCAGGCCTACGACGCCGAGGCCAGAGCAACGCTGCGCGCCCGCACCCTCGCTCTCGTCCGGACTAGCGGCGGATGATCTTGATGATGATCTGCCCGACGATGAACCAGATCAGCGCGGCCAGCGCGTAGTTCAACACGACGCCGAGGAGCGCGTCGTCCGGGGTGAAGACGTCACCGAGCCCCAGCACGAAGGTCTGCGCGAGGGTGTAGATGAACGACACGAAGCCGTTGCCCTGGTTCGCGTCGAGCACCACGAACAGCACGTGCAACGCGAACACCAGCACCACGATCGACACCACGATCCGCACGACCCGCGCGATGGTGTCCCCGACCTGCCCCGGACGCCGAGGAGGGCGCCGGTCGCCGTAGTCGTCCCCGTACGGGTACCGCCCGGGGTCGTTCCGGTCGTAGGGATCGTGTGGCTGGTAACTCATGGTGCGGATTGTGTCACGCCCCGCACGCAGGACAAGTCTGGCGAACAGGTGTGTTTCCGAGGGAGGTGAGTTCGTCGCCTCGCCGGCCGCAGCCCGCAGCGCCTCTTGACCGTGCCCCGAGGGCACGCCGTTGACTACCGCAGGGGATGGGTTCTACGACGAGAGGCACCCGAATGGTCAACAAGCTGATGAGGCGCAGGCAGCTCGTCAAGGTCAGATCCGGCGACGGGAGCCCGCTTCGCGATTACCGCCTCTGGCAGCTCTTCGCCCGTTCCCTGTTCTTCCTCGAACTCGCCGACCACGACGGGATCAGCCACACCTACGCGGTCGATGTCCGGTACCTCGCCGACGCGAAGACGAGGAAGCAGCACGACAACGGGGAGGGCAAAGCCCCCGCCGCGCTGTACCGGAACGGCGTGCAGGTGTCCCGCTCCAACGTGCCGACGGCGTTCCCGGTGCCCGGCGGCGTCATCGAGGTCACCACCACCGCCTTCGGCCTGAAGCGCATGCACTTCGTCTCCGAAACCGGCGCGCAACGGGCGCTGCGCCCGCACCACCGCTCCCAGGAAGGCCTCCGCGCGAGGTTCGGGCAGCGCTTCCCCCGCGCCAGCGCCGTCATCGGAGCGACAGCCGTGGTCATCCTCGTCGTGGCGCTCGCGGTGAACATCCTCCACGGCGTCGAGGTCCTCACCCACAGCCCGGTCATCGCCGAGAAGGTCGGCACGTTCACCTCGCCGATCCGCCTTCCGACCTGGGCGAACGCCACCCTGATCACCGCCGGAACCCTCGCCGCCCTCGAACGAGCCACGAGACTCCGCCACAACCGCTTCCTCGACATCGTCTCGTCCTGACCCGCTACCAGTCGAAGAACCTCAGGATGCCGCTGCGCGGGCATGCGCATCGTCCATTCGCTTGGCGGAGTCGTCGAATCGGTTCTCTCCCGCGGGGGATCCCACCACCCAAGCGAAGAGCATCAGGACGACGGGAGCACTCGGTAGTGCAGGTGTGTGACGCCGGGTGCGTCGAGCACGCGCGTCAGCTCGAGCTCGACGTGGTCTGTGCCGAACAGCCGTCGCCCGTCGCCGAGCACGACCGGGACCAGCTGGATCTCCAGCTCGTCGAGCAGCCCCTCGCGCAGCAGCGACTGCGCGAGGGCGGCCCCGTGCACCATCACGTCCTCGGCCCCGGCGGCCTCCTTGGCCTCGCGCATCGCGGTCGCGACATCGGGGACGTAGTGCACCCAGCCGCTCTGCGGTTCCGGCGGCGTGCCGCGCGTGGGCACGAAGATCGGCACACCGTGGTGGTCACCGTCCCAGTGGCCGGCGTAGTCGAACGTCTTGCGGCCGACGACGACGGCACCGGTCCTCATCGCCTCGGCGAACACCTGCCCGCTCACCCCCGGAGGGTCGAAGTGCGGATACCCCGCGACGGGCTCGCCGAGCCATTCGTGCAGCCGGAGGCCACCGTTGCCGAGCCCGTTGCCCGGCCCGTCCTCCGGACCGGCGATGAACCCGTCAAGCGACATCGCCATGTACAGAACCGACTTCGCCATGCCGTCTCCTCCAGTATCGACACACAGGCGGTAGACCAGCCCAGCTGGAGGAATTCATCGTAGGCAGTGTTTTTGGTGGAACCCGCTTGGAGCCGACTGTCGAGGAGCCTGAGGTGGGTCGTATCACCCGTATAGCGGTGCTGAGGGACACAGTTGGTCGATTCGCCTGCAAGGGTTGTTCGATGCACGGCACACTCGCGCGCGCACTCGAAACCTCGGGAGGTAAGCCGTATGGCTCGCGGCAGGCAGGACCCAGACGATTGGGACATTGAATACGACCCGACAGCGGAGTTCGATAGCACCTGGCACAGGGACGATTCCGTCTCGGTTTCGGGCTCGGAGGCTTCGAGTGCTGAACCGCCCGTCACCGTTGAGGTCGACGATGCCGGCGTTGTGGTCGGCGTTTCCCTGGCAGCTGACTGGAAGAAGTCGGTTGATCCGCGCGCGCTGCACACGGCTGTGGTCTCCGCTGCGCAGACGGCGACCATGCAGGTGCTCGCGCGCAACGCGGAGCAAATGGGTCTAACTGCCGAACGCTCAGCGTCGGGTGCACCGGTGGATGTTCCCGACCTCTCGCCGCTGAACCCCTCGGACGTCCAGCGTTTGCTGGATGAGGTCTACGTCGACGTCGATCGATTTGCGGAGCAAGTATCGCAGCGCTTGGACCGCACAGCATCGGTCACGAGCGCAGGTGGACACGTGCAGGGTTCTGCTACGAAAGGGCAGATCCACGATCTTTCGATTGATCCGAACTGGTCCTCGGCGGCCCGGAAGGCCGAGATCGAGTCCGAACTCAACGACGTGCTCAGCAAATTGGGTGAGCAGTCCTCTGCAGGTGATTTGGCGCAAGGGCCGCAGAGCCGCGCAATTAGTGAGTTGAAAGGCCTCGTCAGTGATCCCCAGTTGTTCCTTCGGCGGATCGGACTACCGTCGCAGTACTGATCTTGAATCCTTTTAGGGGTGGTGTATGAGCCCAGGTGGTGGCGTGAATGTTGCCTTGGAGGCACTGCGCTCGGATGCAAAGAAGTGGGAATCTGCCGCGCAGGGTTTGTCTGGTCCGTTGAATGCGGTCGGGTCCCTTGATGTTGAACTTGCGGACGTGTCAATCTTCGCGCAATGGGCGGGACTCGATCAGAGCTTCAACGATGCGACTTCGGCCATGGAGGAAGTGATAGAGAAGGCGGCTGATTATTTCCGCAAGATCGGATCTGACCTCAACGAGGCAGCGAAGGAGTACCAGGCCGACGACGAAAAGGGCATGCACCAGGTTCAGGGTGCCTACCGCATGGAAGGAGACCTCTACGGTGGCTGATACCACGGTTGCTGAGATCAACGCGAAGGTCAAAGAGGTCGAAAGGAAGATCCAGGAGTTCTTCGACCAGCTCAATGACACTCTGAGTTGGGTTCCTAGTGCTCTTGAATGGGTGATCAAAGCTGTTGAGGACGGGCTGAAGGTCTTCAAGGAGAGGCTCCAGGAGTTTTGGAAGGAGTTGAACAAGTTCTTTGCCTGGATGGGCAGCGTCCCAGCGCTTCAGATGAAGGCTGATATGTGGGAGCGTCTGGTTTCTCAGCCTCTTGGCGAAACTGCAGGGGACATCGCGTTGAACAGGCTTCGTGCGCCGATTGAGTGGCAGGGGCGCGCGTCCGAGGCGTACAAGGCAGTCGTTCCTTCGCAGGCGGACGGTCTGACTGCGCTAAAGACGCTTGCTCGGCAGGTGCAAAGCTCTCTGGACAGTTTGGCGAATGCACTGACAGCGTTCTACGTTGCGACTGCGGCAGCGCTTGCTGTCTTCCTCGTCGGGCTCATCGGTGCTATTGCTGCATGCTGCACCGGGGTTGGGGCTCCGCTTGGGGTTGCTGAGATTGCTGGCGTCCTCAGTGTCGTCATCGGGTTGATCACCGCAGCGAGCACTGCGGTCGTCGCCTTTGCCAACTCTCTGGCTACTGATCAGAATTCCCTTACGCAGAAGATTCACGATGTGGGAAATACCTGGCCGAAGTCGGTGTTGGGTGACCTTTCCGATGGAAGTGTGAGTGATGGCGACGGTTCCGATTGGCGGGTGAACCAGTGAATCCTACGCCGCCCTGGCCTCAGGGTAATTACATGGCCTCAAATCACGAGTTCGTTCCGGTTCCACCTGAGTTCGTTGGTCGAATTCGGAAAGTTGCCCGATCGATGGGCGTTTTGTCGGTACTTTTGGTTGCTGCCGTCATGATCGGGATCGCGGTGACTTGCTTCATGCTTCTTGCGGTGATGCCAGCAGCGGCGATCTTTTCCGTTGTTTTGGGGTGGCTAGCTGGGGCTTTCGCTGTCTCCTCGGCGCTCGCGCTGGCCACAAGTTCGTCGTGCGTGAACACAGGGGCATTCAATCTGAAATTTGCCCGGCGGTCCCGGCGGACGCTGCTCTTTCTGGCGGTTTCGTCGATTCTTCCGACCGGAATTGCCGTTCTCATTCTCGCTGCAGGTAGCGGGTCGGCAGGCGAGTTCCCGCCCGCAGCTGCGGTATGCCTGGTTCTTCTTCCTTTTCCATTTGCTATTTCCGTGATCGACATGTTGGTGGGGAGGCGTTTGCTCGATCTGAACCGGGTGGGTGCTGGGCGGTACGGGGTGCCGCAACGGTGACGTTCGGTCTGCGGTCTGGCTAGAAGTGGAAGGCGCGATGTCCGGTTTTCCGGGGTCACCGTCCAAGATCGCCTGATTCAGGAGGAGTTGACAGGGCACGCTGATCGGCGGCTTGCTTTTTGCTGCGGTAATGCTGTGGGTGGCGTTGGAACGGGTGTTCGCGCGCTTCCAGAGCACGGCGGGTGGTATCTCCTCGGTGAGGAAGGACTTGGCCGGCCGTCGTCGAGCAGGTGACGGGCAGGTCGAGGTCACGGTCTGGCGTGCGCATCCCCTCTCAGACCACATGATCAAGGAGCTGGCCAGGCGCGAGGGGTTCCAATTCACGGGCGAGGTCAGTCGGTACGGCAGCTTGATGCTGCGCTTTGTCCGCACCGCGAAGATCACCGTGGTCACAGTCGCGACCACCCTCGGTACTCCTCGCGGCGTCCGTGCCAGTCGGAGGGAACGCCAGCTGGCACGGCTTGAGCAGCTGGCGCAGGAGCGGAGGGCGCGTCAGCAAGCAGTCGAGATCGACTGGCTGGATTACCGGGAGATCCCGATGGCCGAGATCGTCGACATGCTTCGAAAGCACGGCTGGGCATACCGGGATGATGAACTCGGCAAGAAGGGTGGTTGCTGCGATTCGACCAGAACTCGGCAGGAAACCACGCCAATGCTGGACACGGGTGATTCCCTGAGTTGGCTCAACGTCGAGCTGAGGGATGCTGAGATGGACGACATGGGATGCTATCACCTCGATACGTCCCAGCACTCGGTTCTGTCGCTGACGGATATCGGGATGGCGGTCGACGCGGCCGGGTTGACCGTCGTCAGGACGATCCCCAATTCCGCGGGGCGCATGCTGGTTCTCGCGCATCCGCAGACACGACGTTGTCCCCGAGCGATGGCCCGTTCGTACCGAGACCCGGCCTGTCAAATCAAGAGCTCAACTGGGCACGCGAGCGCCACAAGGTCTGGGCGAAGAAGTTCAACAGGCAATTCGGCCTGACGTTGTTCTACGGCTTTGTGGGTGTGTTCGTTCCCGTCGGAGCGCTGAGCTCTTTCGAGCCCTCCGATGGCGCCCGATACTACGTCTCCCTGGGCATCGCAATGATCGTGCTCATGCTCTTCGGCATCGCCGTGTTGAAGGCCATCGGCGCGCGGAGAAAGCGCCGGGAAGAGATCGGCCATCTGCTAGAACGCTAGCTCGTTCGTGGGCGAATCGGTTAGTTCCTCCGACTCCATCAGCCCGCGAGGTTTGTGGCTACCTGCTGGGCTAGGGGCATCAGGCGTTGGGCTTCCTGTGCCGGGTCTGCCAGGGGGTCGGAGACTGAGAGTTCGGCTGTGGTGTGGCCGGCCTTGAAGGTGAGGAGGGTTGCGCCGTTGCCGGTTTGCAGGGTGCAGACCGGGCCGTCGCCGAGCTGGGCCTGTACTGGGATCGGAGCAATGCCGCCGATCGTGTCACGGCATAGTGCGGTTTGGCGGTTGGTCGCGCCTTGGCTGTCCTGCCAGGTGCTGAGGGAGAGCTTGGCTTCGCCGTCGCCGTCGCCGATCCTGCCGCCTTCGGTGAGGGTGTGGCGGGTGCACTTGTTCTCGACGCGGTAGGAGACCGAACCGTCGAACTCGGTCATGACCGTGTCGCCGACGCGGTAGTTCGCCCACGCCTGCGGTTTGACCGGCTTGTTGAGAACTGCTTCGACGCCTTGGGCGGGAAAGACCTCGCAGGCGTCCCTCTGGCCGGAGTAGGGGCCGGTGAATTCGTACTGGCGGTGCGGAGTCGGCCCGGCGAGCGCCCTGGCCAGCATCGGTTCAACGAGGGCGTCGGCGATGGGCTTTCCGTCCCGTCCGCTTTCGCTGCGACCGCCAGCGGTATCGCGCGGCCCCTTCACCGTTGCCCTGACGACCAGGTCAGGACGGGCGAGGCGCACGTCCCACCAGTGGTTCCCCGGGTCGTAGTAGTTCTGCACGCTGAAGTCGCGGTCCTGCATGATCGGTCCGTCCTCCGGATCGGGCTGCCAGGCCCGCATCCGATCCGGGGCTGTGTAGGGAGGCTGGAAGACCTCGATCGTCACCCCGGCCTGCTTCGGGAACGCGTAACTGCACACGCTCGGAGCCAACGAGTCTTCTTCGACGGTCCGGTCGGGTGGGACGTCTCCGTCGAAGTAGTTGTGCAGCACGGTCATCTCCGGCGATGGCGGCAGCCCCAGGTTGTCCAGCGCGTCCATCGGCAGGAATTCGCACGCGTCGTACATCGCGGTTCCGCCGTAGCTGTTCGGAGACCCGGCCCCCGGTGACTGAGCAAGCGCAACCACGTGGTCCCGGTAGTTGGCGGCCGGGGCGGTCGGCCCGTCGTCGGCCTGCTTGGACTGCCTCTCGACGATCACGAAGCCGAGCCGGGTCAGGAAGGCGATGAACAGCACGCCGAAGACCGCGAAGACGACGCGCGGCCACTTCTTCTTTCCCCTGGGCGGCTGAGGCGGTGGGCCCCAGGGTTGCGGTTGCCAGTTCTGCTGCGGCTGTTGCGCCCAGTGTTGATTCCAGCCCGGCTGATTCGGCACAGAAGTCTCCCCCTCGCAGACGTTCTCGTGAACGGCGCCATCGTAAGGAGGGCGAGGGCATCACCAGGAGTGATTGGTGAAACTGTTGGGTTCGCCTCGTTGTATCCGGTGGCTGAATTCGGGGTCGTGGTCTTTCGTGCCCTTGCGGCAAGTGCCGATCTTGGTCGCGTTGTTGATCGTGATCGGGAGGATCGATGAGTGGTCGTGTGGGTGTGCCGGTTCGGGTTCGGCGGGTGTCGAGCGAGCTGCGGGAGCTTCGGCTGCGGAGTGGGCTCGGGGCTGAGGAGGTTGCCGGGGCTCTTGGCATGTCCATGAGCAAGCTGTCTCGGATGGAGTCCGGGCAGCGCGGATTGCAGGTCGATGACGTGTCGGCGCTCCTCGGGCTCTACCGCGTTCCGGCGCGGCGCCGGGAAGAGCTGTTGAGCCTGGTGCGGAACGCGTCGATGCCGAACTGGTGGCGCGTGCAGGAAGGGCGTATGCCTGCGATGTGGGAGGAGGCGACCAGGTTCGAGCGGGAAGCGGCGGCGATCTTCAACTACGAGACGATGCTCGTACCAGGCATGTTGCAGACAACGGGGTACGCGTCGGCGCTCGTCGGTGGAACGGACCCTGATCTGAACATCGCTGAGATCGAAACGTTGGTCACCTCTCGTCTCAGCCGTCAGACAGTGTTGAACAGGGCTAATGCTCCGCACTTCGAGGCGTTGATCGAGCAGAGCACGCTTGAGCGGCTGGTGGGCGACGCAGGTGTGATGTACCAGCAGATTCGCCACCTCGTTTCTGCGGCCAGACAGGACAACATCACGGTCCGGGTAGTCGAAACCCGCGCAGGTGCGCATCCCGGTTTGGACGGCCCCTTCGTCCTCTTCGACTTCGACCAGCATCCGAGCCTGGTCCTTCTGGAGAACCGCGGTAGCAGTGCGTTCCTGGAAGAACCCGAGCATGTCGCTGCGACGAGAGAAGCCCTTCGGCGGTTGCACGAAGCCGCGTTGCCTACCCACGATTCAATTGCGCTCATGAACGACATCGCCGACAAACTCGTTTAAAACTCAAGGAGCGGATTGTGACTGAGCCGGAACGGCATGCGCTTCAGTGGCGTAAGAGCACTCGGAGCAGCAACTACGCGAACTGCGTTGAAGTCGCCTTCGCGGGCGACACCGTGCACACCCGTGACTCGAAGAACCCTGCTGGTCAGCACCTGATGTTCGGGCAGCCGGCGTGGTCATCCTTCGTGCAGGGGCTGCAGGACGACCGGTTCGTCAGCCCTTTTCGCAGGTGATCATGTAGTTGATAGGGGTCGATAGGGGCTTGAACACAAGATCAACTGGTTGAGAAGCCCCTAGCGGCGATCTGAGACCCATTTCACTCGGTTGCCGGTTCCTGTTTTGCCCAACTTCGCTACACGCGCGTACACCCGTGCGCTAACGTTTGCCACGCTGGCAAGTGGATGTCCGTCGCCCTCATCGCGACGGCACCTGGACAAGGGGAGTTCAGCGTGAGTAGCGAGGGAGGCGCGGCATGACGTTCCCGAACATCTGGAGCGGGCTTGTCGAAACTGTTGACCGCATGGCTGACAAGGCTGCACTTGCGCAGTCGCAGTCCGCAGGCGGTTCGATGCGCATCGAACCTGACAAGGTCGACGAGCTTGCGTCGTTCTTCGAAGCTGAAGCGCTCGCGATGGAAGCCCGCGAGGCCGACGTCTTCGAGCTGGCGACCGTGCCGACGGCGGGCAAGGACCCGGTCAGCGTCAGCGCGGCTTCGACCTACGGGCAGGTCGCTGAGGGCGATGAGCAGGCATACCTGACCAACTACCGAAAGCTTGCACGTGTCTTCAAGGACACTGCAGCAAACCTGCGCGCGAGTGCTACTCAGACGCGCACGAATGACCAGGACTCGGCGGACAGCCTCCGGTCTTGAGACCGGACAGAGGAGGAAACCTTGCGTAAGGGGCTCGCTATCGGCTCGGTTCTGGCCAGCTTTGTGCTGGCTGGTTGCTCGGGGAATGGTGGTACCACGGAAACCCCTAGCAGCGCCCCGGCCGAGTCCCCGGCTCCGCCGAGCTCGTCGCGTCAAGCGCCCGCCAAGTCGGTGCAGCTCGCGGATCAGTGCATGAGTTTGCCGCAGGACCAGCATCAGGCTCTTGGGGTCACGATGCCTCCGCAGCCGCGCGAGTCGAATGGCAAGCCCGGTTGCACCTACGTTTCTGGCCAGGCCGGTTCTGACCAGGGTTGGAACGCATTCGTCACTGTCACGACGACTGAGACGATGCAGGGCTTCACTGAGACCACCGCAAACGTCGTGCCTGCTGAGGTAGCCGGTTACCCGGCGGCGCAGTCGGGCAACGAGGGACGGAACTGCATGGTCTCCGTTGACGTCTCAGACCAGGGATCCGTGTTCGTGAACGCCATCTCTCGGGTCCAGAACGTCAACGCGTGCGACGTGGGCAAGCAAATCGCAGGTGCGGTTGTTCAGAATCTTCCGAATGCCTGACTGAGGGGGTAGGCGGTGACAGGTAGGCAACTTGAGCCTGCGGACTTTGAAGGTGCGCAGCTCGACCAGATGCGTAAGTGGGCCAACAGCGGAGCTGGGGCTGAAGGGCTCTACGAGGTCTCGACTGGGTGGAACAAAGAGGACGAGTATCTCCGTGAGCTGAAGACCCGGCTTGAGGACAAGCTGAAGCAGGTCGGCGCGGTCATGCAGTCCGAGTCCGGCGAGGCCATGAAGAACCAGGCCATGCCGGTCGTCCTGTGGACTGAGGTCACGGCGGACAGCGCAAAGCTTCAATCCGAGCAGATGACTGCTCAGGGTGACGCTTTCGGCAAGGTCCAGACCTCGATTCCAGGCGAGGGCGAAGAGCAGGCTGTTCCGGATGACAACTGGCTTGAAGAAGGCTGGGACACCCTCACGACTGGATCCACAGACGCTGAGGACGCCAAGGCGCACAACGAGAAGTTGCGTCAGGAGGCCGTACAGGCTTTCAGCACGTACCAGGAGACCAGCCAGAACAACGTTGCTGGCAGTGCCGTCTTCACTCCGCCGCCAGACGGTGGCATGAAGACTACTGTGACGGGCTCGTCCGGCCCCGGCGTCGGTGGTGTTGGTTCGCCGTCTCCGTCGTCCACCTCCAGTGCTTGGGCTGGTGGCTCCGGTGGTTCCGGCAGCCTTGCCGGTGCTGGCTCGGGTGCCGGCGGCTCCTACGGCGGTGGTGCTTACGGTGGCGGTGCCGCTGCGGGTACCGGTGCTGCTTGGGCGACTCCGCCTGGTGGCGGCTCGGGTTCGGGCCAGAACCCCGGTGGCGCCGGTCGCGTCCCGGGTGGGCCTGGTACTCCGGGTTACCCCGGTGGCACTCCTGGTCTCGGCGCCGGTCGTCCCGGTGTTCCGGGTTCGGGTGCCGGCGGGCGGCCGGGTGCCGGTAGCGGTGCTGGTGGCCGTGGTGGTGCTGGTGCGGGTCGTGGCCTGGGGGCCGGCTCGGGTGCTGGTGCCGGTGGTCGTGCGGGTGCCGGTGGTCCCGGGATGGGCGCCGGTGGTCGTGCGGGCATGGGTGGTCTCGGTGGTGCTGCCGGGGCCGGCGGTGCTGCAGGCGCCGGTGGCCGCGGTGGTGCTGCCGGTGCCGGTGCGGGCGCGGGTGCGCGCGGCCGGGGTCAGGAAGGCGAGGACGATCTCGAGCACGAGACTCCCGACTACCTGATCGGCGACCAGGGCGTCTTCGACGAGGACCTGCCGAAGGTCGCCCCGCCGGTCTTCGGTGACTGGGACAACCAGCGGTAATCGCTCGTCAACGCAGATCGGCCAGTGGGCGGTACCGCTTCGGTGCCGCCCACTGGTTCTTGCGAGAACGTGGACGATCAGGGCTCGGACTGTGGGGGACGGCCGTGCGTCATGGGCTTCCGAACGGCTGAGAACTGGACGGATCAGTGAACAACTCGGATCAATTCGTGGACGCTCTCGGGGCTGTGCCGTCCACACTTTCTGGCTGGGGAGAACCGGTGAAGATCGAGCTGTCGAAGCAGGGCTTCCACGAGGCGTGGAAGTACTTCAACCTCGGCACCAAGCCGCTCGTGCTCAACGTCCTGCCCGAAGGCATCCTCGAAACCGAACGGCGCCAGGTCGAGGCCCGCGCGCGAGATGAGCTGCAGGCGCTCGGTTTCGGCAACGAGATGCGCGAAGAGGACATCCAGGGGGCCCTGCTGCCGCTCACGCGCTACGAGCGGGCCTTCGACATCAACTTCCGGCAGCGCACGCCCGACGGTGGCCAGCGCACCGTCGCGGGCATGGTCGCCTCCACCCGGGGTCACGCGACGCTCGCGGTGCTCACCGAGGAAGCCGTGACCGTCCAGACGCTGCCCGCCGATTCCATGGTGCGGGCGCTGCTGAGCGTGCTGCCCGACGACGTCAAGGCCGGCCCCGGGCGGGGAGTGTCGCTGCGCAGCTCGGCGATGGAAGTCGCCGCCAAGTCCGCCGGCAACGACCGCGAGATGGGCGAAGCGCTCGTGCGGCAAGGTCTCCGCCGCGAGGAGGCCAAGACGCTGGTCGAGATGGCCGGTGGCGCTCGCAACGCCTACGCGCAGGTCGGCTACGCCGTCATGGACGGCCAGGGCAAGCGGCACCGGGCCCCGATGGTCACCAACTTCTTCGCCAACGCCAAGGGCTGGTACATGATCGAGAACAGCCACCGCAGCGACGAGGGGTGGACGACCATCGCGCCCATCGACCGGCAGCGCATGGCCGGTCGCGTGCAGGACCTCGTCAAAACGCTGTAGCGAGAGCGGAGCCCCGGGTCGCGCGCCCGGGGCTCTTTCGCGTCCGTGAAGAGCTCGTCCGCCGCCTGCTAGGTTCGGGCCGCTCGCTGAAACATCGCTGGGAGGCTGGATCCGTGGCTGATGGGGAGAAGTCGTCCGAGCGCAGAGCGCGACCTGGGTATCGCGATTGGCGGACCGGCCTGGTCGGCATCGCGATCGTGCTGGTGCTGGCCGCGGTCTTCATCAACGTCCCGGACTACGGTCCGCACATCGCCGTGGCCGCTGGGGTCGGCTTCCTCGTGTGGCGGTTCGCCACCGCCAAGCGGCGTGGCTGAGCAGCGCTTTCGGAGCCCTGCGCTTGTTGCTCGCGGGCCCAGGTGACACGGCGAGGTCGTGGGGGAGCGGTGTCGGCGGGAATCGAGCGGGCCGGTTACGTCGCGTGGCAGGTCGTCGTGCGACTCGTGGCGCTGGCCCTGTGCTACACCGTCTTCGCCGTCTCCGGCGCGCTGTCCTCCGACGGCGTCGTCACGCAGCGGGGAACGGCGCTGGCCACGCGCTGCGAGCGGGTCGGGCCCGTGAGCTCGTCGGGTCTCGGCTGGTACTGGCGGTGCGATGCCGCGATCACCTGGGACGACGGCAGCACCGGTGAAACCGTCTTCAAGCAGTCGGAACTGACCCCGCGCAACCACGCCGAGCCCGCCCCGGTCGCGTGGCGCGAGGTCGACAACTCCGGCCACATGATCACCGCGGAGAGGCCGAAGCCCTTCGCCGGGTTCGGCTGGGCCATGATGATCCCGCTGCTGGGAGTGGCGATCATGGGCGTCGAGATCCCGGGACCGCGCTCGCCGTTCGCCGAGCAGTGGGCCGGCCGACGCCGGACGACCCGCTTGCAGCTGTGGCAGCCGCTGGCGCTTCCCGTCGGCTGGGGGCTGCTGATCGCCGGAGGCCTGGCCACAGCCGCTCCGGCCGTGGTCCCCGGCCTGGCGGTGATCACGCTCCTGCTCGGCCACTTCGCGCTCGCCGCCGCGGTCGTCATGGGCATCAACCGGCGCCGCCACGGACTCGAACCACCTCCCCTGATCTCGCCGGAACGCCAGGTCACGTGCGAACGGGCGGGGAACCGGCTGCGCTGGATCGGGTCCGCCGGAACCCTGCTCGGCCTCGTCGCGGGCTTCGGCAACTGGCTCGGAGTTCTCGGAGCCGTGGCGATTCCGCTGGCCGTGCTCGCCTTCGGCCAGCGGCTGCTGCTGATCGCAGACCGGCATCGTGGGCAATTCGACGGAACCGCGAAGGACGGCGCCACGTCGTAGCAGCGAACGTGAAGGGGGTTGTGGTGGAACAGTCGCCAGAGCAGTGGCTGGCATCGATGCAGGCGCGCGCCGACGAGATGGTCCGGCAGTCGCAGGAGATCCAGCAGAGCCTGCAGGAGATGAGCGAGACAGCGGCTGAGCCGGACGGAGCCGTCGCGGTGACCGTCAGCGCCAACGGTGCGCTCAAGGACCTGCACATCGACAAGCGGGCCCTGCACCGCGGGCCGGACCGGCTGAAGGACACGATCCTGCAGCTCGCCGGGCAGGCGCAAGCCAAGGTCGCCGGACGTGTCGTGGACACCGTCGAACCCGTGGCCGGAAGCGCCGGGCTCGACTTCCTGCGCACGCAGCTGCCCGCCGACCCCGAGGCCGCCGAGCCACGACCCGCGCGGCCTGCGGACGACGACTTCGACGACGAACCACCGCAGACGTTCCTGCGCTGACGAGGAGATCCGACCATGACGCACATGACCGTCAAACCGGAGGCGCTGACCTCCCACGCGAACTACCTCGCCGAGCTCGCGGGCAAGATCTCCGACGCCGCGAGCAAGGGCGACGGGGTGGACTTCGGCGTGGAGTCCTTCGGGCTCGTGGGGCAGGCGTTCTCCACGCAGGCGCGCACGACCTCGCAGCAGGCCGTCGAGCAGCTCAACACCTTCTCCGATCGCACCGACGCGCTCGGGCAGGCCGTCGGTGAGTGCGCCACCTCCTACACCGCCGACGACAACGACCAGGCCGCCTGCCTGGGCGAGATCGAGTGGTGATCCCGATGTCCCCGATGTTCGTCGACACGGAGGCTCCGTCGCTGGGGTCGAGCGCCTGGAGCGCCGGCGCAGGGCCCGTGGACTCGGCCCGCGCCACCGCCAACGCCATCAGCCAGGGCGACTGGGGTGATTTCGCCGCCAGCGCAGGGGTTCTCGCGCTCGACGGTCTGGTGACCGCGATCGATCCGGTCGGCACCGCGCTGGCGGCCGGAGTCGGATGGCTCATGGAACACCTCGCGCCGCTGCGCGAACTGCTCGACTTCCTCGCCGGCGACCCCAACGCCATCAAGGTGGGCGCCGACACCTGGCTGGAGATCAAGGCCGACCTGGAAGGGCTCGCCGCCGACTTCCCGAGCCAGGCCGAGCAGCAGACCAGCGGGTGGTCGGGACAGGCCAAGGACGCCTACGCCAAGCAGGTCCAGCAGTACACCGAGGGCCTGCAGAGCATGGCGATCAGCGCGGGCAGCGCCTCGGCGACGATCGCCACCGCGGGCACCATGGTCGCCACCTGCCGGGCGATCGTCCGCGACATCATCGCCGCGATCGTCGCTGAGCTGGTCAAGGGCGCTCTCGCGGCGCTGGCCGGGTCGGTGATCAGCTTCGGCGCCACGGTCGCGGGCTACCTCGCCTACGCCGCCGGGCGCGTGGGCATGACCACCGCCAAGATCACCGCGAAGATCAGCCAGCTGCTGGCCAAGCTCGGCAAGGCCGGAGCCATGCTGGCCCGCGTCCTCGACGACATGGCCCAGGTCGGTGCCAAGGTCGGCGCTGACCTGACCGCCGCGGGCACCAAGGCCGCCTCGACCGCCCCTGCGGCGGCGGGCGACCTGCTGACGGCGGGGAGCCGCGCCTCGGCGGGCGCTGACGCCCTGGGCACGGCTGCCTCCGGCACGACGCGCGCCTCCGACGGCCTCGCCTCCGCCGCCGGCCGCACCTCCGACGCGGCGAGCGCGCTCGGACGGGGCTCGGAGAACCTGGCGGGAACCGGGCTGCGCTGGTCCCACGGCGCCGGCGAAGCCGGTCAGGCGGTCACCGAAGGGGTCGGCAAGCGGGCTCAGGACTGGGCGCAGAACGCCGGCTACAGCGGCCGCTACGCCGATGACATGAGCCGCGCGGCGAACGTGACCAAGCCCGAGAGCGCTCTTCTCCGCGGTGGGCTGGGGCACGAGCAGTACCACGAGCAGACCTACGACTCCGACTCCGGCTCGTACTACGACGGCTACGACCGCAGCGGTGATCCGACCGGCTCGGGTGGTTGAGCCGGCGGTGTCAGGCTCTGGCCCCGCCGCGTCTGGACGGGCGGGGCCGCGGGGTGCTTCGGTGCCGCATCACGGGGACCGCCCTTTCCGCTGAGCAGGAGAAAACAAGATCAACTTCCATCATAGAACAGGCTCTCGAACGCCGTGCGTTCGGGGACCGTTTAACGCGGTTGTGACCTGCGGAGACAACCCTCACGTGGCTCAACTGTGCGGAAATCGGACACATTCCGATAAGTTTTGCTGAGATTAGTGCACTTCAGCGGCTTTGTTGATAGGACTTGCAGCGGCCCCGTGCTCGTGCACGCCTTGTACGGGTAGAACTTCAAGGGCCAGGGCGGTGGGGCGGACTGATCCGTTCCACAAAACCGGGACCCCCGTGGGCAACCGCCTTTCGGGACTCGGTACCGTCGCCCGCACCGATCAAGAGAAACCCCACATCACGGAGGACATGGTGGCCCTTCCCCAGCTGACTGAGGAGCAGCGGGCAGCAGCTCTGGAAAAGGCGGCTGCCGCCCGTCGCGCCCGAGCTGAGCTCAAGGAGCGCCTCAAGCGAGGCGGAACCACGCTGGCGGAGGTCCTGGAGACCGCCGACAACGACGAGGTCTTGGGCAAGATGAAGGTCTCCGCCCTGCTCGAGGCCCTTCCCGGCGTCGGCAAGGTCCGTGCGCAGCAGATCATGGAGCGGCTGGAGATCGCCAACAGCCGTCGGCTGCGCGGGCTGGGCGAGCGGCAGCGCAAGGCGCTGCTCACCGAGTTCAGCGGCGAGTGATCGACGCAAAAACCGGCGCTGAGCCGAGGACCGTCCGTCAGGGCGAGCCTCGGCTCACCGTCGTTTCCGGGCCTTCTGGAGTCGGCAAGTCCAGCGTGCTCAGCGAGGTGCGCAGGCAGGTTCCGGAGGTGTACTTCAGCGTGTCCGCGACCACCAGGGCTCCGCGCCCCGGTGAGATCGACGGAGTGCACTACCACTTCGTCTCCGTCGCGGAGTTCGAGCGGATGATCGCCGACGGCGAGATGCTCGAACACGCCCGCTACGCGGGCAACTTCTACGGGACGCCCCGCAAGCCCGTCCAAGAGGCGATCGCCGCGGGCAAGCCGGCCGTGCTGGAGATCGAACTCCAAGGCGCCCGCCAGGTTCGCAAGGCCTGGCCGGACGCGCAGCTGGTCATGCTGCTGCCGCCGTCCTGGGACGAGCTGGTCGACCGGCTCACCGGCCGCGGCACCGAACCGGCCGACGTCGTCGAGAAGCGACTCGCCGCCGCGCGGGACGAGCTGGCAGCCGAACCGGAGTTCGACGAGACCGTCGTCAACGCCGACGTGGAGTCCGCGACCAGCGAATTGGTACGATTGATACTCGGCCACGAGAAGTGACGTCTCCCTTCCCGTTCTCCGAGCGACCTACTACTGAGCAGGAGCCACACCTGTGAGCACCCCTAGCGCGCTGGCTGCGCTCAACAGCAGCCCGTCGACCAACACCGTCGAGGGCATCACCTACCCGCCGATCGACGACCTGCTCGAGCAGGTCAGCTCGAAGTACGCGCTGGCCATCTACTCCGCCAAGCGCGCGCGGCAGATCAACGACTACTACGCCCAGCTCGGCGAAGGCCTGCTGGAGTACGTCGGCCCGCTGGTCGAGCCCGGCCCGCGTGAGAAGCCGCTGTCGATCGCGCTGCGCGAGATCCACGCCGGCGTGCTCGAGCACACCGAAGGCGAGTGACGTCTGGACCGACCGAGGACCGCCCGCGGGTGGTCCTCGGCGTCAGCGGTGGCATCGCCGCCTACAAGGCGTGCGAGGTTCTGCGGCGCCTGACCGAGTCCGGTCACAGCGTCCGCGTCGTGCCGACCGAGGCCGCGCTGAACTTCGTCGGCGCCGCGACCTTCGAGGCCCTGTCCGGGCAGCCGGTGGTCACCGGCGTGTTCTCGGACGTGCACGAGGTCCCGCACGTGCGCCTCGGGCAGGAAGCCGACCTCGTCGTCGTCGCCCCCGCCACCGCTGACCTGCTGGCCCGCGCGGCCAACGGGCAGGCGCCCGACCTGCTCACCAACACCCTGCTGACCGCGCGCTGCCCCGTGCTGATGGTCCCGGCGATGCACACCGAGATGTGGGAGCACCCGGCGACGCAGCACAACGTGGCGACGCTGCGCAGTCGCGGTGTGATCGTCGCCGAGCCCGACAGCGGTCGGCTCACCGGCTCCGACACCGGCAAGGGGCGGCTGCCCGACCCGGCCGAGATCGTCGACCTGGCCCGGCTGCTGCTGACCTCGTCCACCGCGCTGCCGTGGGACCTGGGAGGGCGCCGGGTGGTCATCTCCGCAGGGGGCACGCGGGAGTCGCTCGACCCCGTCCGCTACCTGGGAAATCGCTCCTCCGGGCGGCAGGGCTACGCGCTGGCGCGCATCGCCGCGCACCGCGGCGCCGACGTGACGCTGGTGGCGGCGCACACCGCTGACCTGATCACCCCCGCCGGAGTGCAGCTGATCAAGGTCGGGACCGCCGAGGAGATGCGGTCGGTGATGCTCGCCGAGGCCGACGGGGCCGATGCGGTCGTCATGGCCGCCGCCGTGGCCGACTTCAAACCGGTCAACCGGGTCGAGCACAAGATCAAGAAGACCGAGCGGGACCCGGAACCCGTTGCGCTGGCCCGCAATCCCGACATCCTCGCCGAGATCGTCGAAGCGCGGTCGGCCGGCAAGCTCTCGGCGTCGCTGATCGTCGGATTCGCCGCCGAAACCGGTGATGCCACCTCGTCCGTCCTCGACCACGGCCGGGCGAAGCTCGCGCGCAAGGGCTGCGACATGCTCGTGGTCAACGCCGTGGGCGAGGGCATGGCCTTCGAGGTCGAGGACAACTCCGGCTGGCTGCTCGGCGACGACGGGACCGAGGAGCGCATCGCCTTCGGCGCCAAGTCCCTGCTGGCGTCCACATTGTGGGACTCGGTCGGTCGGCGGCTCTCCGACCAGTAGTGTTTGTCGGCAACGAGGCCGCAAGCACCAGAGGAGAGTCGTTGAGCCAGCAGCGGTTGTTCACCAGTGAGTCGGTGACCGAAGGGCATCCCGACAAGATCTGCGACGCGATCAGCGATTCCGTCCTGGACGCGCTGCTCGCGCAGGACCCGCGCTCCCGCGTCGCCGTGGAGACCATGGTGACCACCGGGCAGGTGCACGTGGCCGGCGAGGTCACCACCGAGGCCTACGCCGACATCCCAGCGATCGTGCGCGAGAAGATCCTCGAGATCGGCTACGACTCCTCGGCCAAGGGCTTCGACGGCAACTCCTGCGGGGTCAACGTCGCCATCGGTTCCCAGTCGCCCGACATCGCTCAGGGCGTCGACACCGCGCACGAGACCCGCGTCGAAGGCGTCATCGACGAGATCGCCCAGCAGGGCGCCGGTGACCAGGGCCTGATGTTCGGCTACGCCTGCGACGACACGCCCGAGCTCATGCCGCTGCCCATCGCGCTGGCCCACCGGCTGTCGCGTCGGCTCACCCGCGTCCGCAAGGACGGCGTGCTGCCCTACCTGCGGCCGGACGGCAAGACCCAGGTCACCATCGAGTACGACGGCGAGAAGGCCGTGCGGCTGGACACCGTCGTGCTGTCCACCCAGCACGCCGAGGAGATCGACCTCGACGGGCAGCTCGTCGGAGACATCAAGGCCCACGTCGTGGAGCCGGAGGTCTCGTCGCTCCAGCTGAGCACCTCCGACACGCGACTGCTGGTCAACCCGACCGGCCGGTTCGTCGTCGGCGGTCCCATGGGCGACGCAGGCCTGACCGGGCGGAAGATCATCGTCGACACCTACGGCGGCATGGCCCGCCACGGCGGCGGCGCCTTCTCCGGCAAGGACCCGTCCAAGGTCGACCGCTCCGCGGCGTACGCGACGCGGTGGGTGGCCAAGAACGTCGTCGCCGCCGGACTCGCCGAGCGCATCGAGGTCCAGGTCGCCTACGCCATCGGCAAGGCCGCGCCGGTCGGCCTGTTCATCGAGACCTTCGGCACCGAGACCGTCGACCCCGACCGGATCCAGACGGCGGTCAACGAGGTCTTCGACCTCCGCCCGGCCGCCATCATCCGCGACCTCGACCTCCTGCGCCCGCTCTACTCGGCCACCGCCGCCTACGGCCACTTCGGCCGCACGGACGTCGACCTCCCCTGGGAATCCACCACCCGGGCCGAAGCCCTCAGGACAGCAGCAGGCCTCTAACAGCCGACCTGGAGAAGGCGTCCCAGAGCTCCGCTCCGGGACGCCTTCTTGGCGTTCCCACGCCGTGCCACGCGCCGAACGGAGGCACCCGTCACCGGGAACACCGCCGTAATCAGGGATCCGATTACGGCCGGTTTCCGGTACCGGATTGCGGCGGTATTCGGGGTTGTGGGTGGAGTGCCGCCGCAATCGGGGGACCTGGTGCCGAGCGCGACGTGCCGATGAGTGTTGGGGGCATCGACCCTTTTCTGGCTCGGTGCCGGTGTGCGCGGGTGCGGGTTGGGCG